>JAFQYK010000122.1 GCA_017406485.1 Clostridia bacterium | reverse complement strand
CCGTGTCTGTCGTTTCTGCCGGTGTGCTTGCCGCCGCGGGGTAATAGTTCATATCGGTGAACCAGTTCTCCTCAAGCTCTGTCTTTGTAACGCCCTCCGGCAAATCGCTTTCATCAAAATAAGCGTAATAGTTGTTGTCAAAATCACGCTGAATTGCCGTGTACGTTGCTTTTGCTGTCTGCTTCTCCGGTGCGCCCGAAGAAGCCTTTGTCTTACCGCCTACGTTTGAAGCGAAACTGTAAGAACCCTTGTAGTATCTGACATAGCGGTATGTACCGTCAGACTTCAAAATTCTCCAGGCTACGCCGAAATAAACGGTCTTGGTATCGTTGCCGACCTCGACAACGCCGTTCTTGCGTTCAAGTCCGCGCCAAAGCGCATCAACCTCAGGCGGAATGTCCGCATTGGTGATATCGTGACCGATATTCTCAAGATATGCGCTTGCTTCATACGCGCCGTTATCAGCGTCAAATACGTCACTGCCGCCGTTATCAGTAGGAGCAATCTCTACTGTACCTCTGAGCAGATACGCGTCGCCGTAGGTTGTGCCTTCCGCCGTATCCGATACAACGTTAAAAAAGGTGTAGCGGTCTACACCTATCGTGGGTCTGGGCTTTTTTGTATTAGCCATCATTATTCCTCCTCACATAAATAAAAATCTTTTGAAAATCTCATAGTTTTGTGAAAGACGCCGCTGCCGTCCGGCGGCAGGTCTCGCGACATTTCACGGTTCCAATCATCGGCGGTCATAAGTTCATTTACCTTACTGCCTATTCTGCCTAAGTCTAACGGGTTCTTAGACCACACATCAATTTCAACAGTGCCATTTTGTATATCTGCTTCATTGTCCGTGGTAAAACTGTTTCGCTCTGTAAGAGTGTAGAACGACACGGCGGGCAGGTCGGTAAAATCCTCCGGATATTGATATACCACGGTGCAGTCAAGAGCTTCAAGCGTCTTTTCCGCCTCTGCGTTTACATCTATCATCCTTTGACCGCCTCCTTGATTAGCTTAGTGATTTTGTCTTTGTTATTTTTCAGCGCGGGAACAAGGAAAGGACGCGCCTTCATTCCCGATGTAGTGTAAAAATGGCCGCCGCTGTAATAGGTCCACTTGTCTTTTGTTGTGTGCGCTACAGATTTATCGCCTTGAGATCCTGTACCAAATTCAACATATATTCCGTATTCAACATTAGTTCCTACAACAGCGCTGTTGCCCTCAACGGTGCTTGTAATACTGCCGCGCAGCCGTCCCGTGTCAACAGGGCAATTCGCCACAGCGTCAGCGCGGACAGTTTCGCCGGACTGCGCAAGCGCATTGTGAAGACCCATAGTAAGTCCTGCTGTCATTTTTTCAAGCTTTGCGTTCAAATCGCTTGCGTCAAAACTGATATTCACTGTGCATCACTCCTCACGCTTCAAGATTGCCATATCTCCATAAGTCCATTTTTCTTTATATACGATTTTATACAATTCGCCGGCAAACTCAATAAAGTTACCCTCTGTGATATGCTCGCACGTATCGCTGAACATTCTGTACTGGCTGGTATCAGTCAATCCATATTCTCTTTCGGCTAACCCTCCGTTGAAACACTGGATGTCGCACATAATAGAGCATAATTCCTCTGTTTTTTTATTTCCTCTATCAGAATATCCGCCGCCTGTAGTGATTTTTATAATCTTGACTTGCGTATCATAAAACGCTTTAAACGGATTTGACATCGCTTGGCACCCTCCCTTTGCGGTTCACATACGGACCTAACCGCTTATAATAACCTGTCAGCAAATCCGTCTCTGAAATGTTATCGGCATAGGTCACGGAGCGTTCACCCTCTGAGATAGATTTAATCACATCGGGCATTGCCGCGCTGCCGTAGCCTTTACGTCTGTACATTTCCGCCGCGATAACCGGTAAAAGGCTTTCGAGCTGCCGCGGGAGTGTGTCTATTCGACAGTAACCTAATATAAGATTTACCGTATCGTCAATTAAAAAAGATAGCAAGTCATCAGACTCACTATCCTTTATTCCGAGCAGCAGCTTCAGCGTAGAGAGCGCCTCCGCTTTTACCTCGTCCATAATTATTCACCACTGACAATCGTTGCGCTTCCCGCCTTGACT
>JAFQYK010000121.1 GCA_017406485.1 Clostridia bacterium | reverse complement strand
CTGCTCGTAAAGGTCAACGTCCCACGTGTTTGACATTGCGATTGAGGACGGGAAAGAGGTCGCCTTGCCCTGTCTTGCAACACCGTGCGCACCCTCGCGCCAGTAGTTGTAGGCCGAAACGCCAAGCTCGGGTATCGCGGGTGCGCCGTGACCGAGCTGTGAGATCTTCTGCTCGGTTGTCATACGCGAAACAAGGTCTGCCGCGCGTTCTTCAAAGGAGAGGGTTTCGTTTTGGTACGGCAGTTTGAACGCACCGCCGCTCATAGGATATACGGAAACGGCGCATATATCGGGACACCACGCGCCTGCCGCGCCGTCAAGCGTGAACGTGTGCTTGCCTGCTGACAGCGTGCCGCAGTCGATGGCATAAGCAACGCCGTTTGTGCCGGTAACAGCGAACATCGGCTGTTTTGCGCCTGTGGTTCCGGCCTTTATTGTGGCGGACGTGTTATCTGTCCACATATTTATCTGACCTGCCGCTCTCGCAAGGACGAACACAAAATAATTGCCCTCCGCGGTAATATTTACCGGAACAACAAGCGTATTCTTATCCTTGCCGCTGCCGACATAGTCTATTACGCCGTCGTATGCGTATGACGCTCCGAAAATGTCAATGACGCGCTGCGTTTTCACATCGCCGTCATCTGTGAATACAGCCGTACCTTTTTTGCTGCTGCCGGTATCATACTGTACGTTTTTGCTCACAAGCGTTATAATGCCGTCCGCGCTCATATCGGTTGAGGATATAAGTATTCCGTTTCCAACATTGTACGCGCCGTCCGTGTTTGACGCTGCCTGAGTTACAGCCGCGAATGACGATATTGTCATAACCGCCGCCATAAGTCCGCCGAGTAATCTCTTTGTAAGCTTCATAACCGTCTCTCCTTACACAATCTATTATTTGTGTAAGTATAGCATATATTGTGGCACTTTTATAGCGATTAACGGCAAAATAACAAAAAATCAGTTGTTTTTGCAAAAAATCTCCGTCAAAATGGCGGAGATTTTGCATTTTTTAAAGTATGTTATCTATGCTGCCTAAGTTATATGTGTTGTCAAAGCCGAGGCTTTTTGCTGTTTCTATCGCCGCTGCGGCGCGGTTGCCGCTGTAGCAGGCGAAGATTATTATTTGGTCTGTGCTGTATTCGTCAAGCGCGGCTTCAAGATTTGCCGGCTGTACGTTTACGGACGGCGTGTAGTGGCTTGCTTCGTAGTCTTCGGCTTCACGCAGGTCAATCAAAACCGCCTTGCCGTTGTCAATCAGATTTTTCGCGTCCTCGGCTTCTATTGTGTCACCGCCGAGGTCTGACATATTGATTTGCTCTGTGTTTACTCCGTCCGAAACGGTCATAATGCCGTTGTTAATCGTAAGCTCCTTTATGTCAAAATCAACCGGCTTCTTTAGCTGATAGCACTTCATACAATCGGTCAGCATCATCACATAGCCGCCGTCACAACCGGCAAACAGCCTGCTTTTGTAGGTGTCTATCGCGTTTATCGTAAAGGTGTGCTCGGGGTATGAGGTTGCCATTCCGTCGGGCGCGGAGTAGAATTGGTTTGTGTAAAGCTCTGCTCTGCCGCCGGGCAGGACGTTCCACAAGGCGGTTACGCCGGTGGCTTCGTTTTTGGTGAGGATTATTTCGCTGCCGTTCCAATCTACGGATTGTATCGTTACATCCTCGTCCGCCGCGCCTGTGACGGTTTCCTTGCCGTAATACTCTATGATTACTGCGTAAATTCTCTTGTTTGAGCCGCCGCCGTAGATGTATACCGGCTTTGTTGTGTCGGTGATTTCAAGGCTTACATCGGAGTCGGCTATAGCGTTGCCTGCCGACTTACCCATTATCTGTACGCTGTCGCTCTGGTATATATTCATTTCACGGTCTGCGCTGCCGTTACCGTCAAAGACAACTGTAACATTACACTCCGATGTTGGGGTGAAGAACAGATTGAGGTTGTCTGTGCCGCCTCTGCCGCCTTTCCACGAATTGGTGAAATTATAGGTGTAATCGTTGCCGTTTATGTCGGTATAGGTGTAGCTGCCCGACTTTGCGTCTGTTCCCCACGCGCCGTAGCCGCATAGGCCGTTTACGGTGTCTGTGTACTGCGTGTTTTCCGTGCCGCCTGTGAGCTTGGTGTAGTCGCCGCCGTTTGCGCTGCCAAAATAGTGCGCCACAATCGTGCTGTCGGCGTGAGTTTCGGTGCCGTCGGAATATGTGAGCCTGATATAGTCAAGGTTCGCGCCGTTTGTCTGAACGTAGATAGTCGCAAGGCCGTTTTCGTCGGTTTCCGCCTTTTTGAGTGCGCTGTTGTTTAAGGTGAGCGCGGTATCCTGCCATACGTTCCACTTGCCGCTGTCAGTGTCGGGGAGCGAGCCGGAGGCTATGATTGTTTTTCCGTCAGAGGTAAGGCTTATGTTTGCGGTTTTTGAAGCAGTACCCTTTCTCGCATGGCGCAGAGTTATGCTCTTTAATCCGCTTATTTTTACACCCTTGAATTCAATCCAGTTTGCGCCGATGCTGCCAACATCAAGACCGTTACTCGTGCCGGTCTGGTTGTCCGCGAGGTTCGCGCCGCCGCTGTTGTCGGCGTACTCACCCTCTATCTGCATATTCACATATACAACCTGTCTCGCGCACTCGTAGGTTTCGGCGTTCATTGCCGTGATTTCAACCGCGCCGTAGCCGTATACAGTGAGCTTTCCGTCAGCGGTTATGTCGGCCACCTGTCTTGATGAACCGTCTATTTGCTTTGCTGACCAAACAAGTCCGCTTACGGTATTGCCGTTTTCGTCCTTGGCAAGAAGCTGTATGTTCTCGTAGGGTTGGGCGTTTGTAACCGTTCCCGTTGCGCCGCTGTACGGTGTTATACCACCCGCGCGGTAGTCGATTATGTCATTTTTGAGTATGTTTTCATTCTCGGAGCTTATGGTGTATACGACCTCTAATTTGTCGGGCGTGATTTTTGACATTGCGGTTTTTGCGTCAGCCACTACTGCCGCAAGCTCATCATCTGTTTCGGCAGCTTCAGCCGTGGTGAGCGCGTCGGTGTATATTTTTGTAAGCAGCGCGTATGTTGCGTCCTTGTAGGCGTTTTGATCATAGCTGTCATAAGCCGTCTTTAACTCCGCCTTTGCCGCCGCTATCTTTGCTGCGTTTGGTCTTACGGAGAGTGAATTTACTACCGGGAAGCTGTCGGTTTTGGTTTCGCCGTTTACTGTTACGCTTACCGTTATAGTCGCTGTACCCTCTTTTGTTCCCGATGATACAATACCGTCATCTGTAACAGATGCAATTTCCTCGTCGGAGCTTGTATAGGTTACGGCGCTGCTGCCGCTGTTATTTGAGGCTGTTATCGTTTCCGCAAGCGACTTCATACTATCCGTGCTGTCCCAAAGCATGATTTTGTCGCCGTCTGATGCGGTTATATCAAATGAAACTGTTTCGTTTGCCGTGAGCTGCTTATCCTTTAATATTTCAACGCTCCCAAGCTTTGAGCCGCTGTAGGTTGCGCGGATTATATCAGCCTTTACGGTTTCATTTGATTTTACTTTAAGCTTTCCATTTGAATATGTCATTGAAGCCGCAAAGCCTGTCTTAATCTCCGCCGGTTCTGACGCGGGAACGCTCTCTGACGCAAGGTCATAAAAGCTCTCGTCCGACATAACCGCCGAAACACGCGCGTCTATTGTGTTCTTGGAGGTAAGGCTTGTGCCGTCCTCGTTTACAACACCGTTCAAGGTTATGCCGTTCGGCATTGCCTTGACTGTTTTAAGCGTGCTGTCAAGCGTGCCGGAAACCGTCAGCTTTGCGCTGTTTGACGTGTCAGCCGCGTTTTTGCCGATACAGATTGTGTACTCTCCGGCCGGTACTATATTCTTCTGCGCCGCTTCGTCAAAAAGCGCCATATCGCTGATGTCGAGGTCAAAGGTCACCGTCTTTTCCTCGTCCGGTTCGAGCGTTACCTTTTCAAAGCCTTTGAGCTGCTTTTTAGGTGTGCTGGCGGCAAAGATAGTGTTTTCGGGATGTGAAACGTAAAGCTGCACTACCTCCGAGCCTTTTTGTGTGCCGGTGTTCTTTACCTTGACCGAGGCGGTTATCTTGCCGTTTGCTGTTGTTTCTGTCTTGTCAACCGTCATATCGGAATATGCAAAATTAGTGTAGCTTAAGCCGTAGCCGAACGGGTATACCGCGTCGCCGCTGTAGTACATATATGTGTGACCGGGATTTGTGCCGTCGGGCTGGATGTTGTAGTT
>JAFQYK010000011.1 GCA_017406485.1 Clostridia bacterium | reverse complement strand
CCTCTATTTTAAAGCATTTCCTTGCATTTTCATAAGTGGCATTTTCTATTTCACTGACGCTTATTCCCTTTACCTCCGCCAGTTTTTCCGCGACATAGTGAATATAAAGCGAGTTGTTTCGCTTGCCGCGGTGCGGTACGGGCGTCAGATACGGGCAGTCGGTTTCGATCAGTATTCTGTCAAGCGGCACATACTTTGCCACCTCAACGGGACGCACTGAATTTTTAAACGTTAATGAGCCGCCAAACGCTATATACATTCCCCAGTCAAGAATTTCACGCGCCATCTCAACACTGCCGGCATAGCAATGGAACACGCCTCCAACCTCGCTCACCTTATGGTCACGCAAAATATCCATACTATCCTTGTGCGCGTCACGGTCGTGGATTATGACCGGTAAATTTAATTCCCGCGCCACATCTACCTGACGCGCGAACCATTTTTTTTGCGTTTCACGCGGAGAAAAATCGTAGTAATAATCAAGACCTATTTCTCCTATCGCCTTTACCTTCGGATTTTTTGTGTACTCCTTTAATTTTTCCATATTGCTTTCCTGTACGCTCTCAACCTCGTGCGGATGAATACCGGCGGAGGCGTACACAAACGGGAATTTTTCGCATATTTCAAATATCAGCGGTATTTCATCAAGCGAGGAGCAGGAGTTCATAATAAAACCGACGTTGTTTTCCCGCATTTGGGAAAGCAGTTCAAATCTGTCCTCGTCAAAGCGTTCGTCATTGTAGTGCGCGTGTGAATCGAAAAGCATTGTTATTTACCTCTTATTCCGTAATCTCATAGCCATTTTCCTTTAGAAGCGTGACGGCTTTTTCAAAATTTTCCGCCTTGGTTAAAACGTAATCGGTATTGTAGGTTGACACAACAAAAATTCCGATTTTATTATCCGCAAGTATAGCTGAAATTTTCGCGAGTATGCCGATAAGCGAAAAGTCAAGCGTGCCCTCTATACGCATACCGCGCCAGCCATCGTCGCGGTCTGTCGTGTTTTGCGGCACCGCTTCCGTCGGGCAGACAAGGCTATTTTCTTCATCAGTGTTGCCTGTGAAAACAAACTCTTTATTCATATCGGTTTGAGTGTAATCGGCCACCTTGCAGACCGAAAAATCCTGATGTAAAACCTTAATTTTCATATTAAGTCCTTTCCCTGTTAAGACTCATTTACCAGCTTTCCCGTCATATGCTCGATATGAAGCTCTAAGCATTGTACACGCGGACCGTCCTTTGCAATCTCGCCCTCTATGTATTGCTCATCATCCGTGAATTTATAGCACAGGCGGCGGCAGATGTCCATTGCGCGGTCATAGTCGGTGACAAATTTCATCCTGCCGAACACAACAACGCTCTTAATATTGAGCGCCCAGTCGCCTTCCTTTTTATAGCCCTCGTCATACACGCAGAAGGAAGCCTTGTCGTGTTTTTTTATCGCGTCAATCTTGTGACCTTCCCTCGCGCCGTGGAAGCAAATGGTGTTCGTTTGCTCGTCATATATGAAATCTATCGGAACGGTGTACGGGTAATCATCATCGCCCAAAACTGCCAGAACACCGCGCGGCTGTGAATTTAATACTTCGATACACTCTTCCCTGCTTATCTCCTGCTTAAAGCGTCGCATTTTCCGAAACATACGTTTTCTCCTTTTGTTAAATTGTTTAACAAACGTGCTGACGGCTGCCGTTTTTCCTTGCGTGAGGAAAAGTAAAGTCCAAGTGGGGACTGCCATCGCACGTCAGATAACCTTTACGGGGTTAGGTTTGGAAAGGGGCGTAGGCGCCCTTTCCAATGGTTTTTGGTACTTTTGTCCACACAAAAGTACAATTAAATATTTTTATTATAAATAAGCATTAAGCCCTTAATCAAAAGCTCGTCATCGTGGATTACCTTGTTTTTGCACAAGGGTACGATTGTGCCGGCAAGGCCGCCTGTAGCTATTACCGTCACCTCGCCCATTTCCTCTCTGATACGGTCAATCATACCGTCCATACTTGCGGCGGTGCCGTAAAGGATGCCGCTTTTCATACAGTCTATTGTGTTTGTACCGATAAGCTTTTTCGGCTTTTCAAGGCTTATTTTGGGGAGCTGCGAGGTGCCCGAAACCATTGCGTTTAAGGAAATCATCATACCCGGCATAATTACTGTGCCGATATATTCCTTATCCGCGTTTATCACGGAAATTGTCGTTGCCGTTCCGAGGTCAAAAACCACAAGCGGCGCGCCGTATTCGGCTATGCCCGCTACCGCGTCAACAACAAGATCGCTGCCTAATTGTGCCGGATTGTCGGTTTTTATCGAAAGTCCCGTTTTTATACCGGGGCCTATCACCATCGCATCTGTGCCGGTGAGCTTCTTCACCGCCGTTTTTATAGTATCGGTTACTGACGGCACAACGGACGAAATAATCGCGCCTTTTATGCTTTCCCGTTTTATATCCGACATTTCCAGCACCGCGTTCAGGGAAATCGCGTATTCGAGCGGCGTGGCGGTGTGGTTTGTCGTGAAACGCTCCATAAAGAGTATTTTGCTTTTCTCGCAGCAGCCTACGACTATGTTTGTATTTCCTACATCTATTGCTAAAATCATTAGAATATATCCTTCTTTTTCTTAATATATCTTCTTATTAAAATTATCAGCGACGCGATTACGCAAATTGCCATAAACGCCGGTACGATAAAGCGGTTTGGCGTTTCCTCCTCGGACGATTTCATCTCTGTCCAAAGCGTCTGCATTTCAAGATTTGCCTCATCTGAAAGATTACGGTAAATTGTTGTTTTTTCGGCTATATATTGCTCATCGGGGTACGAAATTCCGTCCCCCTTCACCTCTTCATCCACAAGCTCATAGGCTGCGTTATTCGGTGTTGAGTAGCCGATAAAATCCGCAACGGCATACGCTATGTCAGGCTCGCAGAGGAAGTTTATATACATTTCCGCCGCTTCCTTATTTTTGCTGCCCTTAGGTATGCAGACTGCGTCAATAAACAAATTCGTGCCTTT
>JAFQYK010000120.1 GCA_017406485.1 Clostridia bacterium | reverse complement strand
GTACATTTATGGCGCCGTATGAGGGCGTTATAACGAACCTTGAACGCCGCTATAACGGAAACACGTTTGATTATGTCAGAAATGATATTGAGAAGTATATAAACGATGTAACGTGTCCAAAGTGTAAGGGCGCGCGTCTTAGCGACGAGGTTTTGGCTGTTACAGTCGGTGACCTGAATATCTATGACTTCACTTGTCTGCCGATACGCAAGGCAATGGAATTTATGGAAGGTCTTAATCTTACAGAGCGAGAGCTGATGATTGCCTCGCAGGTTATAAAAGAAATCAAGTCAAGACTGCAGTTTCTTTTAGATGTCGGTCTTGAATATCTTACGCTTTCGAGAAGCGCAGGTACACTGTCCGGAGGTGAGGCGCAGAGAATACGCCTTGCCACGCAGATTGGTTCGGGACTTATGGGCGTACTGTATATCCTTGACGAGCCGAGTATAGGTCTTCATCAGCGCGACAATGACCGTCTTATAGCAACCTTAAAGCATTTACGTGATTTGGGGAATACGGTTATTGTGGTTGAGCATGACACCGATACTATGTACGCGGCGGACTGTATTGTAGACATAGGCCCCGGCGCGGGCGTAAACGGCGGTAAGCTGGTTGGCTACGGTTCTATTGATGATATTATCGCGTCGCCGGAGTCTATAACAGGCAAATACCTTAGCGGAGAAAGAAAAATCGACGTGCCGAAAATGCGCCGTATCCCGATAGGCTGGCTCGAAATTAAGGGTGCAAAGGAAAACAATCTAAAAAATATCAACGTAAAAATCCCGACAGGCGTTATGACGTGTATAACGGGCGTTTCGGGCAGCGGTAAATCGTCGCTTATAAACGAGATACTCTATAAAAAACTCGCGCACGTCCTGAACCGCGCAAGAACACACGCCGGGGCGCATAAGGAAATTAAGGGCATAGAACAGCTTGACAAAATAATCGATATAAACCAGTCGCCGATAGGCCGTACACCGCGTTCAAATCCTGCGACATATACGAACTTGTTTAACGATATTCGTAACGTATTCGCGCAGACAAACGAGGCAAAGGTTCGCGGCTATAAGTCGGGACGCTTCAGCTTTAACGTTAAAGGCGGCAGATGCGAGGCGTGCACCGGCGACGGTATAAAGAAGATTGAAATGCACTTTTTGGCGGATATTTATGTGCCTTGCGAGGTCTGCAAGGGTAAGCGTTACAACCGTGAAACTCTTGAAGTTAAGTATAAGGGAAAGAATATCTACGAAGTGCTTGAAATGACGGTTGATGAAGCGCTTGATTTTTTCTCAAATATAACAAAAATCCGTCAAAAGCTGCAAACGCTAAAAGAAGTCGGACTTGGCTATATCAAGCTCGGACAAAGCTCCACAACACTTTCGGGTGGTGAGGCGCAGCGCGTAAAATTGGCAACAGAGCTTGCCAAAACAAGCACCGGTCGCACAATTTATGTATTGGATGAGCCAACAACAGGACTTCATACAGCAGATGTGCATATGCTTACAAAAGTTTTGGACAGGCTTGTTGAGGGCGGAAATACCGTTGTTGTGATTGAGCATAACCTTGACGTTATAAAAACAGCCGATTACATCATTGATATGGGGCCGGAGGGCGGCGACAACGGCGGAACAGTCGTTGCATCAGGCACGCCGG
>JAFQYK010000119.1 GCA_017406485.1 Clostridia bacterium | reverse complement strand
CTTGCGGTTGCGATGAAGGATTCGTCCGACCTTGCGCGCGAGGTGGCGGACATAACGCTTTTGTCAGGTGATTTAAGGGATCTGGCGATATTGAGAACGCTCAGCGAGAAGCTGTTCGCGCGTATTAAAGGTAATTACCGCTTCATAGCCGGCTTCAACAGCGCGCTGATTTTATCGGGACTTATGGGCTTTATAACGCCGTCGCTGTCATCGCTTATGCACAATGCTTCAACAATGCTGATAAGCGCGCACAGTATGACGCCGCTTTTGAAAGAAAAGAACTAAGCACGGTCTGAGCCTGCGGCATTATGCCGCAGGCTTTTTGCAGTAAAAGCATATAAATCTGCCAACCTCGCTTCACGTATAATTTGAAATGATGTTATTATTGACGTTACAGAGTAAGAATGATATACTTTTTATTAAATAGGGATTAGACTTGGGAGAATTATCCGGAGCAAATAAACGTCATACTAATCCGGCGCAGTCTGATGTTAAAACCTTGAAAAAATATTGTTTTGTGGTATAATATAGAGGTGATAAGATAATATGCGGCATATATGTAAAGAGGAGGTAGTGTGAAAGAACGAAGTTCTTTCGCATCTGTGCGGCTTTGCTGTACAAAGCTCGCAAGTCCTTGAACGAAGTGAAAGGATGGCTGATTATAATGTTTTGAAAAAGAAAACGGCTTTTTTTGCAGTACTTGTATGCTTTATATTTTGCGTAATGACAAACATAACTGTTTCTGAAGTCTGCGCTGATTACGCTGACATTGCGATAAGCGCGAGAATCAACACATTATACAGAAAAATCGGCAACACATATTTTAATGGTTCGCATACCTACTCTGCCTGCGGAGAGAAGTGTTCGGGACATTCGTGTGAAGAGTGCTTTTAAATAAAACACAAGATGAATAGTTTGACAAAGGCAAGTGATACAATTATGAAAAGTTATAATATACTTCGCAATAAAACATATCTATATTTAACAGAATTTTTTGCGGGAATGTCGGTAATGGCGGTTGAGTTGGGTGCAAGCCGTTTGCTTGCACCTTATTTCAGTTCCTCCCAGATTGTATGGACAATAATTATCGGAACCATTATGATAGCGATGGCGCTTGGCAATATATTCGGCGGTAAAAGTGCGGATAAAAATCCAAATCCGGATAAACTTTACGGCAGAATTCTGATTGCGGCGGTATGGATAGCGGCGATACCGTTTGTCGGTAAACTTGTGATAATAGGCGTGTCGGCGCTGCTTGTTGTTACGGTCAGCACAAATTTTCTTATATGGGCGGCGTTTATAGCGTGTATGGTGATTTTTGTATTCCCGCTGTTTCTTCTGGGAACCGTAACCCCGTCACTTGTAAAATATACAGTTGACAGCCTGGACGTGAGCGGAAGAACTGTCGGAATGCTCAACGCCGCTAATACAATCGGCAGCATTATAGGTACCTTCGTTCCCACCTTCATATCGATCCCCGCAGTCGGAACGGCTATGACGTTTATAATATTTTCCGGAATACTTCTTGTTATAGGTCTGATATATTTTATATCATCACATAAGGGTATTCTAAAAAGCATCGTAGCAACTGTTTTGTTTATTGTGTTTTTGTTATGCGGCAACCTTATCGGATTTGCGTTTTGGGAGAATAACCTGGCATATGAGGGTGAATCGGTATATAATTACCTGCAGGTTAAGGAAGATGAGGAAAAGACAACACTCTCTACGAACGTGCTTTTCGGAGTTCAGTCCGTATATATGAAGAACGGCGGTCTGACAGGATTGTATTATGATTATGCCCTTGCCGCTCCGTTTATGACAGAAGAAAACGGAGAAAAAGATATACTGATACTCGGTATGGGCAGCGGAACTTATGCAAAGCAGTGTATGGAATACCTTGACAACGCAAATATAGAGGGCGTCGAAATAGACGATAAAATAACCGATCTTGCACATAAGTATTTTGAGCTGCCGGAGAATATACCTGTCACAACATATGACGGACGCGCGTTTTTGAATGTATCCGACAAAAAATACGATGTGATAATGGTGGACGCGTATCAGGATATAACCATACCGTTTCAGATGTCGTCGGCCGAGTTTTTCAAGCTTGTAAAGTCACATCTTAAGGAAAACGGTGTTATGGTTGTCAATATGAATATGCGTTCCAATAAGGAAAACAACATAAATTATTATTTGAGCGACACAATAGACAGCGTGTTTGACACAGTTTATACCGCGGATGTATGGGGTTCGACTAACCGGGAGCTTTTCGCATCAGATAACGCGGATATTGATAAAGTGCTTGATAAAAGCATTGGGAGAATTACAGATGAGGAATTAAAGCGGCAAATGGATATGGTTTACACCGTCCTTGAACCATACAGCGGAGGCGAAAGAATATTCACTGACGATAAGGCGCCGGTTGAGCTGCTCGGTATGAGTGTGATAGATGACATTATAAGCCGGGAGCTTGCGTATTACAAGAATATATTCAGGACACAGGGTATAGAAGGCCTGTTAAACGTCGGCTTTTGAAAACGGACAGATAAATACTGTTAAACGGGTAAAGTCGCTTGAGGGGGAAACTGAGTCTGTCATAACCGTGCAAAATCATTTTGTATGATATTATTTATAATACTTGATAACGGAGGGAATATTTGATATGAGGGTTTTGAAAAAAATTACAGCGGCTGTATTGGCTGCAGCTTGTATAATGGGAACATTTGCGTTTTCCGCGCCTGACAGGGGCGAAAAGGTTACCGTAATTGTAGAGATGAAGGGCGATGCGGTGCTTGAAGCCAAGACGGCGCAGGAAATGGGTTTTAAGCTGTTTTCCGAAACAGACGAAGCGGCAAAAATTGAAAGCGATATAAAATTAACGCAGGCACAGCTACAGTCTGATATTAAACAAAGTATCGACGGCGATGCTGAAATCGGATATTCCTACACCCACGTACTAAACGGCTTTTCAATGGAGGTATATCCGTCCGACATTGACGCGATAAAGGCGCTGCCGGAGGTCGAAAATGTCACATTGTCACAAGTCTACGAGCTTGATGAGGCTGACAGCACGGAAAATGCACCGTACCTTGACAGTGGCTGCGAAATGATGCACACAGATTATATGCACGAAAAAGGCTATACCGGCAAGGGTATGGTAATCGCGATAATTGACGGCGGTTTTGATACAAACCATGAGAATTTTAAGGGCGAGATTGAAAATCCAAGGCTTTCAAAATCCGATATTGCCGATAAAATAGCTAACGGCAGACTTTCAATAAACTCAATCGGCGGCAACGCAACGGTAAACAGGGTTTACCGCAGTGAGAAAATACCTTATGCCTACAATTACTACACCAAAGACAGCGATACATACGATATAACAAATGACCACGGTATGCACGTGGCGGGCATTGCGGCGGGCAACAATGGTACAGACCCTCATGGCGGAAAATTTGTAGGTACCGCTCCCGATGCACAGCTTCTGTTTATGGGCTGCGGTGTAAACAACGCCATTTATTCGGAAGCCTCACTCGCCGCTTTGGATGACGCTGTTAAGCTCGGAGCAGACGTAATAAACGCGAGCTTCGGCGGCAACTATCAGGAAGAAGACGCTGCAGAATACAGAGCCATAAATACGCTGGTCAACGCGGGTATTATGGTTTCGACATCAGCCGGAAACAGCAGCCGCGGCTATAATGGCGCAAATCCCAGGGCGGAAAATATAGACTATTCCGCGTGTCAGACTCCCGGCGACTTTACCACCTCGACCTCCGTTGCGAGTGTTGATAATACAGACGCATGGCAGATGTACTATGAGATGACCGTTGGCGGAGAAACTGTGCGTTTCGGAGAGGCGAATAAAAGCCGCAGCTTTGCAGAGAGCTTTATGGGCAGAGAATATGACTATGAATATGCCGGCTTTGGCAGAGCAGAGGATTTTAAAAATATAGATGTACGCGGTAAAATCGCTCTTATGCAGAGGGGTGAAAATACATTCGCGGAAAAAGTGGCAATTGCGAAAAGCACGGGAGCTATCGGCGCAATAATGATAAACACGTCGGAGCAGGTGGATATAAATATAACGCAGTCATCACTCGGAAATATGCCCACAGCCACAGTTGCGAAGTCCGTCGGTGAAAAGCTGAAGGCCGCAGAGGTAAAGAAGCTGAGAGCGAATAATGAGTCAAAGAGCGAGCTTTCCCACAGCGACAAGCTGACTATGAGCAGCTTTTCAAGCTGGGGCACCAACAGCACTCTTGAATTAAAGCCGGAAATAACCGCGCCCGGCGGAGATATTTATTCCTCCACAAGGGACGATAAATACGAAAACAAGAGCGGCACATCAATGTCCACGCCGCATATGACGGGCGCATCGGCGCTGATGAAGGAGTACATAAAAGCAAATTCCGGAAAATACGGCGACGTAGATAACTACTCCTGCGCCCGCCTTATTGAAAACCTTATAATGACCTCCGCTGACGTGATTATGCAGGATGAAGACAATAATATACCTTATTCACCGAGAGTACAGGGCGCGGGTTTGGTAAATCTCGAAAAGGCGGCAAAGACACCGGTTACGCTTATCGGTGATGTGTACAACGTGAGCGGTATGCAAATCGAAAAATCAAAGATAAGCCTTAAAGAGATTGAGCTTGACGAAAACGGAGCATTTAATCTCAAATTCAAGGCACGCAATCTTACCGATACAGATGTCACCTATGACAGTATTGAAATGTCGCTTATAACCGACAGTGCTGATAAGGACGGATTTGTCGGCGATATGAAAGAACTGAAATTTGATCATAATTTACCATCAAGCGTTACCGTCGCGGCAAATGGAGAGGCTGAAATTTCCGTGGCTGTTACGCCCGGCAAGACAGAGCTTGATGAAAATATGGAGGTCTTTAAAAACGGCTTCTTTATAGACGGCTTTGTATTCCTCAGCAATACAGCGAATGATGAAATACCCGAAATCAGCATACCGTTTACAGGCTTCTACGGTGACTGGAGCAGTGCGCCGGCGCTTGACAAGCCGTATTTCAGCGGTGAGAGTGTGCTGGGTGAAACGTATATGTACACCGTTTCAAAGAGACTTCAAAACGGCAGCTTTGACGCTGAGGGTAAAACCCAACTGCCCGGCAAAAACTGGTTTTGCAGCGGTCTGGAGGAGGACTACAACGATTACAACAGCGAGGATTTTGTCGGCTATTCCCCGAATAGTGACGGTGAAGCTGATATTCCGTCTGCTGTGGTGACACCCTTACGCAGGCTCGGAAAAAATGATTTTTCAATATGTGACGCGGACGGAAAAGTTATTGTTTCCAAGACAGATATGGACAGTGGTGTTGGTGAATATTTCTACGCCAATAAATTCAAACCTACATATCTGTATTTTGATGAAAATGTGACAAACGCGCTTCCGGACGGCGACTATTTCTTTAAGTCGCAGACAGGCTTTCTCCGTAGGGAGCCGTATGTTCAGAATGAAAGCGTTGAATTCAAATTCTATCTTGACCGTGAAAAGCCGGTTATAACAAAATATGAAATGAGTGAGGACAAAAATACGCTTACAGTTGCGGCAACAGACAACCGTCACCTTATGGGCTTTGTTGTAAGCGGCATAAAGAACAATGAGCTGTATTACAAATCATATCCTATAAAGGGTCTTGCTGAATGTAAAATGGACATTGATATTTCAGGAATGGCAGGCAATCCGGTTGTTGTTGAGGTTGTGGATTACGCACAGAACAGTACATTTATCAGCGACATAGGGTTAAGTTACAGTAGCTTGAAGGTAAATGGCTCAAATTATGTATTCACTTCAAATAACTACACCGGAGAAAAAATAGACGCGGCAGTGACGATGGCGTTGTACTCTCACGGTGAGCTTGTAGGTGTCTGCAGTAAAGATGAAACGATACCAACAGGAACAGGATATTTAACATTTTATCTTGATAACGTCACCGGTTATGATACAATAAAACTTTTTGTATGGGACAGTCTTGACCATATGATGCCGATGTATGGAGCCTTTGAGTTTTAGTTTGAACGAGTGAAAGGATGGCTGATTTATATGAATGTCTTGATTATAGACGCCTGCACCTCCGACAAGTCGAGAACAAGAGGACTGGCGGAGTATCTGCGGAAAAGAACGAAAGAAAATGCAGATATAATCAGGCTTTACGATGACAAGCCGTATTCTCTCGACGAAGAAATGCTTAAAAAACGCGATATGGCAATAGGGGAGAATGATTTTTCGGATAATATGTTCAGGTTTGCGAAGCAATTTGCAAAGGCGGACACTGTTATTGTCGCGGCGCCTTATTGGGACTTGTCTTTCCCGGCGGTGTTAAAGCAGTACATAGAAGCTATAAATGTATGCGGACTTACCTTTAAATACTCCGACAATGGTATGCCCGTAAGCCTTAGCAATGCGAAAAGGCTGATATATATAACAACCGCCGGCGGATATATCGCTTCGGATGAATTCGGATTTGGATATATAAAAGGCGTTATGGAAATGTTTTACGGTGTAAAGGATTATGATTACATAAAGGCGGAGGGGTTGGACATCATAGGCGCAGACGTAGACGGGATACTTAAAAACGCAAGGGAAGAAATAGATAAAATATCAATATAAAACAAAAACCGCGGACTCCGCGGTTTTTGTTTGTGTATTCGCAGCTGCTTAATTTAATGTTGAGAAAAGATAGCGTATTGTCTGTTCGTTAGGGATTACAATTGCGCGCAGCAGCTTATCCATAATCATCGGAGCGAGCTTTGTCGCTGTTTCAGAACCAGCGCCGCAAACCGCTACCGTATTAAAGGCGAACAGAAGTCCGAGCTTTTTGTAATATTCCTCCATCTCAGCCTTATCAGTAATACCTGTATATCTTTCAAAAAACGCATTACCGACGCGCAGACACAACTCCTTAGGCATACCCGTACTCATCTCTATGCTGCTGGATTGCGCACCCGACGGTGCGGAAATAAGATCGCGGTAAATCGAGGTCAAATCACAAATCGGCGGGCCCATGGTAACCTCAGGCATATCAATCAGCACAAGCTCGCCATCATGAATCATAATATTTCCGGGGTGAAGGTCATTGTGAGTGACTGTATCCGCGTGGGGTATGCTGTCGGCAATTCTGTGCATCAGGGATATTTCCTCCTCGCTGCACCAGGGTGTCAGATTGCTGATACGGCTGTGGAAAATATCCTGAATAGTGCTAAAACTTCCTTCCGAAACGTGCGTAGTATGCAGCGTTTTCGCAAGTGCAACATACTTATCCATATACTCGTCAAGTCTGTCGGGATGAGTGACCATTGCGTGACCGAGCGTATCCGATTTCAGCATTTCAAACACGATACCAAGCCTGCCAGCAACCCTTACAGTGTCATATGCGATTACAGAGGGAATACCGTTTATAAATGCTGTCTGTGCGAAGGCGCG
>JAFQYK010000118.1 GCA_017406485.1 Clostridia bacterium | reverse complement strand
CCGGCGTGCCTGATGCAACGACTGTTCCGCCGTTGTCGCCGCCCTCCGGCCCCATATCAATGATGTAATCGGCTGTTTTTATAACGTCAAGGTTATGCTCAATCACAACAACGGTATTTCCGCCCTCAACAAGCCTGTCCAGTACCTCCGTAAGTTTGTGTACATCTGCTGTGTGCAGTCCTGTTGTCGGCTCGTCAAGCACGTAAATTGTGCGTCCTGTGCTTGTTTTGGCAAGCTCTGTTGCCAATTTTACGCGCTGCGCCTCACCACCCGAAAGTGTTGTGGAGCTTTGCCCGAGCTTGATATAGCCAAGTCCGACTTCTTTTAGTGTTTGCAGCTTCTGACGGATTTTTGTTATGTTGGAGAAAAATTCAAGCGCTTCATCAACTGTCATTTCAAGCACTTCGTAGATATTCTTTCCCTTATACTTAACTTCAAGAGTTTCACGGTTGTAACGCTTACCCTTGCAGACCTCGCACGGCACATAAATATCCGCCAAAAAGTGCATTTCAATCTTCTTTATACCGTCGCCGGTGCACGATTCACATCTGCCGCCTTTAACGTTAAAGCTGAAGCGCCCGGATTTGTAGCCACGCACCTTCGCCTCGTTTGTCTGTGCGAATACATTACGTATATCGTTAAACAAATTTGTATATGTCGCAGGGTTTGAACGCGGTGTGCGTCCTATCGGCGACTGGTTTATATCTATAATCTTGTCAAGCTGTTCAACGCCTTTTATTTCCTTATGCGCTCCGGCGTGTGTTCTAGCGCGGTTCAGGACGTGCGCAAGCTTTTTATAGAGTATCTCGTTTATAAGCGATGACTTGCCGCTGCCCGATACGCCCGTTATACAAGTCATAACACCTGTCGGAATTTTGACATTGATATTTTTGAGATTGTTTTCTTTGGCGCCCTTAATTTCAAGCCAGCCTATTGGTATTCGGCGCATTTTGGGCACTTCAATTTTTCTTTCGCCGCTTAAATATTTGCCTGTAACAGACTCCGGTGACGCGATAATATCATCAATAGAGCCGTAACCAACCAGCTTGCCGCCGTTCACGCCCGCGCCCGGACCTATATCAACGATACAATCAGCGGCATACATTGTGTCGGTATCATGCTCAACCACAATAACCGTATTACCTAAATCACGCAAATGCTTCAAGGTGGCAATCAGACGGTCATTGTCGCGCTGATGAAGTCCGATACTCGGCTCGTCAAGAATGTACAGCACTCCCATAAGTCCCGAACCAATCTGCGTTGCAAGACGTATTCTCTGCGCCTCGCCGCCCGACAGTGTACCGGCGCTTCTTGAAAGCGTCAGATATTCAAGACCGACATCTAAAAGAAACTGCAGCCTTGACTTTATTTCCTTTATAACCTGCGAGGCAATCATCAGTTCTCGCTCTGTAAGATCAAGACCTTCCATAAACTCCATTGCCTTGCGTATCGGCAGACAAGTGAGGTCATATATATTAAGGTCACCGACTGTAACAGCCAAAACCTCGTCACTAAGACGCGCGCCCTTACACTTTGGACACGTTACGTCATTTATATATTTCTCAATATCGTTTCTGACATAATCAAACGTGTTGCCGTTGTAGCGGCGTTCAAGGTTCGTTATAACACCCTCATACGGTGCCATAAATGTACCGCTTCGGAATTCGCGGTTATATTCCATTTTGATTTTCTCACCGTCTGTACCGTAGAGAATTATATGCTTTATATTGTCCGGCAACTCCTTGTACGGCTTTGTTATATCAAACTTGTAGTGTTTTGCAAGCGAGGTAAAATATGTGTGCGCCATTGAGTCGGCTTTTTTTGCATTCGACCAGCCGGTAGCTGTGATTGCACCCTCTAAAAGGCTCAAATTTTCGTCGCTGACCACAAGCTCCGG
>JAFQYK010000117.1 GCA_017406485.1 Clostridia bacterium | reverse complement strand
TATCACAAGATAGACCAGAACCTCTTAAAGCTCGACGAGCTCGGACACGATGACCCGACGGTTATAAAAATGCTTGAGGAAATCACAAACACCAAGGCGCAGGACGTACCTATAGGCGATCCGGAAACGATGAGCCTGTTTACGTCAAACAAGGCTTTAAAGCTGCTGCCGGGCAAGGACATAGGCACTTCCTTAGGCACCTACGGCGTGCCGGAGTTCGGCACAAAATTTGTGCGTCAAATGCTTCTCGACACAAAGCCGACGACGTTTTCCGAGCTTGTGCGTATATCGGGACTTTCCCACGGTACGGACGTGTGGCTCGGCAACGCTCAGGAGCTTATCCGCGAGGGTAAAACCGATCTGTCGCACTCCATCTGCGCGCGTGACGATATTATGATTTATCTTATTTCATGCGGTGTTGAGGAGGAGCACGCGTTTAAAATAATGGAGATGGTTCGTAAGGGCAAGGGCTTAACGCCCGAGTATGAACAGGAAATGCGCGACAACAATGTACCCGATTGGTATATTGCCTCGTGTAAGAAGATAAAGTATATGTTCCCCAAGGCTCACGCCGTTGCGTACGTTATGTCGGCGTTCCGTATCGCATATTACAAGGTACACTATCCGCAGGCGTTCTATATGGCGTATTTCTCTGTACGCGCGGACGATTTTGACGCGTCAATAATGGCGCGCGGCGAGGATAGGGTGCGCGAGGAAATAGCGTCAATAAATCAGAAGAAAAAGGACGGAACGGTAACGCCAAAGGAGGAAAATCTGATACCGGCTCTCGAAATCTGTATGGAAATGTACGCGCGCGGAATAAACTTTGTGCCGGTGGATTTGTACAAATCCCACGCGACAAACTTCCTGCAAACAGAGGACGGTATACTGCCGCCGCTAAACGCTCTGCCCGGACTTTCGGACAACGACGCGCTTGCGATAACAGCCGAACGCGAAAAAGGCGAATTCCGCAACGTTGAAGATTTAAGACTTCGCACGGGCATAGGCAAAAATCCTCTTGCAATTCTGGAGGAAAACGGTTGCTTTGATGAGCTTCCCGACGCGGATCAGGTATCGCTGTTTGATTAAATTTGAAAATTTTGCAACCATTTGGCGATTTAAAAAGTATTATATATGAAAACAAAAATACAGGAGGAAAAAATTATGAAGAAAATAGTATCGGTAATGCTGTCGGTAATGCTGATTATATCATCGGTATCCGCGCTTGCAGAAGGCATTGGGCGCAGTGTAATTCTATGCTATGACAATGACGGAAGGCTTGTTTACTCCAAGCTTGTAAAGTCAGAGGCCGATAATTTTGTGCCGGAGGAATACGCGGAAACGAGTAAAAAGGTGTATTCCGTAGACAGTGACGCCATAACCGACTGGAGCGGCAAGGAGCAGACAGATGAAGGTGATTATGTCGCAAGTTTTATGTCAAATCTTCCGCAGAATGAAAACTACGTCGTCTCGCCGCTGTCGCTTAAAATGGCTATGATGATGCTCGCAAACGGCGCGGAGGGGGACACTAAAGCTGAAATCACAAAGGCATTCAACATTGCCGACCTTGACGCTTACAACGCGCAGGCAAAGGAAATGATTGAAACTTTGAATACCAATGAAGACGGCGAGGTAAACATAGCGAATTCAATCTGGTTCAACAAGGATTACTACGGCACAGACAACGCGGATTTTTCGGATACATTCAAGAAAACAATCACCGAAAACTACAAGGGCACAGCTGAGACGGTTACAAACAAAAACAGCGTTGAAGCTGTCAACGACTGGGTTGAGGAGCAGACAAAGGGCAAGATAAAAAACCTCGTGCCCGAAGCAAACCGCGAATATCTCGCCGCACTCGTAAACGCAATCTATATGAAAGCCGACTGGGCGGAGCCGTTCACAAAGGAAGCGACATATAAAGAAACATTTACGGACGTAAACGGCAAGGAAACCGAAATTGACTTTATGCATCAGACCGAACACTTTGACTATTATGAAAACGGGGACACTAAAATTGTCCGTATGCCGTACACAAACGGACTTAGTATGTACATCGTTCTTGGGGACACTAAAACCTTTGAAAACGATATAGAAAATATGACCCATAGCAAGGTAAATCTTTCGATACCCAAGTTCAAGACCGAATACAGCACAGAGCTTAACGATATATTAAAGTCAATGGGAGCAGGCAGGGCGTTTGCAGACAACAACAGTGATTTTGATTCGATGATGCAGAACGTGCCGGATCCTTTAAAAATTGACGCGGCGCTGCAAAAGGCAATTATAGAAGTTGATGAAAAGGGTACAGAGGCTGCGGCAGCAACGGCGATTATGGTGGGTGAGACAATGGCGCTCGGCGAGCCGGAGCCGATTGTTGAGTTCAAGGCAGACAAGCCGTTCACCTATTACATAAAAGACAACGCAAGCGGCGAAACTCTTTTTGCCGGAAGATATGTCAAAGCGGAATAAACGAAAAGCGCGGAATATCCGCGCTTTTTCT
The DNA here is from genome assembly GCA_017406485.1 of Clostridia bacterium. Lineage (GTDB taxonomy): Bacteria > Bacillota > Clostridia > UBA1381 > UBA1381 > Hominilimicola. The sequence goes on along the minus strand of JAFQYK010000117.1, from coordinate 715 downwards.
ATGCCGGTAATTTATGGCGTTTTCGGTATTCGTTCGGCGTAATACCCATATGTTTTTTGAAAAATTTTGAACAGTATGATTCGCTGTCAAATTTCAGCTCAGCCGCAATATCTCCAATGGGTCTTTTTGTGGATATCAGCATAAGTTTAAGCTGTTCCAGTACCGCATTTGTTATGTATTGCTTTATTGTGCTGCCTGTATCGGCCTTGAATTTCTGCCCGATATAGGTCTGAGAAAACCCTATATGCCTACATAAAAATAACGTATGCAAACGCGGTTACAATCCTCGTCGCGGCGGCGACAGATTATGACGCGGAAATAAAATCCGCTTGCCTTTTTTTGTACAAAAAAAGCGCGGCAAAAGCCGCGCTCAGTCTGATATTCTCAGTTATACATATGGCTCGGAAGTCCGCCGACCATAATAGGTGAAAGCTCCGCTTGAATGAGCGGGTTAGCGTAGGAAATAAACTCGGGTGAAACGTATGTACCGTCATTTGTAATCCACTCTAAGGGAACCTTCTTTTCTATGTTCGCAATTTTGTTTATGTCATAAGGCTCGGTTGTGCACTGGTATGGGTTGTTGGTTACGCGGTTAAATATAATCATCTTGGCTGTTTCGCCACGGAACGCCGCTTCAACAGCGTGACCGCCGGCAACAAACGCCTCGGTAATATCAACTCTCGAAACGATATGCGATGAGCAGCGCTGCAGGATG
>JAFQYK010000116.1 GCA_017406485.1 Clostridia bacterium | reverse complement strand
TCAAAAGTATTTATAAGATTTAGGAGGAAAATGCTATGGATACTTTAAAGGTTAATGCTGTCATAGACGAGTACATAAAGAATTTTGCAAAACTAAATGATGAAGCCAATGACAACGAAGGCTAGATAAAGACGGCTTTGCCGAATTGATTAAAAATATCGCCCTTAATAAGGTGAAGCGAGCGATTGTAGAAAATGAGCTTAAAACGATGAAAAATAAGCATAGTGCACTGATGGAGCAATTAGAGGAAATTACTAACTGACTGCCGTTACAAGGATGGTGTGATAACTGTGGTATTGGTATTTCAAACCGGAAGCCGAAAAAATGTAATTCTGATGATTTGATAGGTGGGGGCATTGGTTATATCCCTTTATACCCCCAATGACTTTCGATACGGATACGCGCGAGCTGACCGGATTTAGCAAAAGAAGATAATATTCTTGTAGCTGTGGCAGGAGATACACCAAGCAGCTTTTGGACATCGCTGTTTTGTATATAATTATGTGTTTCAAGGAATTTGCTTATAACACTCCATCGCATATTATCTTTTACCGTACTCTTTGGAATTGTAATTGTACTGTGGCTGACTTCCGTGAGAGCCTGTTTTATAACATACAGCATAAACTCAATAAAAGCGGTTGAATTGCCATTGATGTTTGATAAATTGATTGCCTTGTAATACTCACCTTGATTATCGTGGATAAGAGATTCCACAGGCAGCCACGCAAATAAGGGATTCCACTTTGACAAGAGCAGTGTATGCCACAGCCTTCCCATACGCCCATTGCCGTCCGCAAAGGGGTGTATAAGCTCAAATTCATAGTGAAATACACAGCTTTTTATAAGCATATGAAAATCGCTGTTCTCCGTCCACTCCAAAAGCTCGCGCACCAGGCGTGGAATATATCTTGGAAGCGTGCCGATATGAACAACATTGCCGTTATTGTCCACAACGCCGGCGGAACCGCTTCGGTATTCGCCCGTTTCATCAGCAAGTCCACGCATCATAATTCCGTGCGCCTTTAAAAGATGATCCTCGGAATACGGATTGAGGCTATTCATACAGTCATATATTTCATAGGCGTTTTTCACCTCAGCAATATCCTTTGGCGGCGCCAGCACGCGCTTACCCGAAAGTATAGCGGTTACTTGTTCTAAATTCAGCGTGTTTTGCTCAATGGCAAGGGATGAATAAATTGTTCGTATTCTGTTGGTTCGCCTAAGCGTTGGGTTTGCTGAAAGTTCGGATGTGACACTTACCTTGCCTGCAAGCTCGGCAATTTCTATAACATCTGTCATTATCCGTTCGTTTACACTAAATGGCGGTTTTTTATTTGTCATAATAATAAGCCATCCTTTCACTTCGTTCAAGGACTTGCGAGCTTTGCACAGCAAAGCCGCACGGATGCGAAAGAACTACGTTCTTTCACACTATCACCTTCAAATTTATTATATCATTCCATCAATCAAAAATCAAGTCATCAATCAAAATATTGATTGATGGAAATGCTATTTTCAACTAACGCAGAATAATGACAAAGCGTATCATTTGTGGTATAATTGTTAAAAAACAAACAGGGGGCTGGATAATATGTGCGACATAGCGGCGAATACGGAATATGAGGAATTATTCCGCGAGGCAGGACGCTTGCAGGAAACGCTTTCCGCGCTTATTTTAGAGTGCGATGAACTTAAATACCACATCTGCCCCGATATACAGGCGGATTATATGCTGAAATTCGGCGCATTGGAATACAAAATACTTGAACTGCAATACAAAATCCTGCGCATAAAGCGGCAGATTGAGCTTATCCAGCTGCAAATCAACCTCCAGAAAATTGTAAATACGATTGAAATAGAGGTGCAGCTTGATAATGAGTTTCACGAGTATCAAGAACGGCTCAACAATAAGCTTGACGAGATGAATGCGGCATTTAAACGCGACAATATAGATAGACTGACGGAAGAGCAGACGCGCGAGATACGCAGGCTGTATAACAAAATCGTCAAAAAGCTGCATCCCGATATGAACCCGAACGTAACGGAGCGGGAAAAGGAGTTGTTTGTGCACGCAACGGAAGCATACAAAAACGGTGACCTTGAAACAATACGCACGATCGCACTGATGATTGATGATTTGTCGCAGTTTACGGAAATAACCGACAGTATGAAGGAACTGCGTGAGAAAATAGACAGGCTGAATTGGCTGATTTCGAATATTGAG
>JAFQYK010000115.1 GCA_017406485.1 Clostridia bacterium | reverse complement strand
TGCCGCACTCGGTAAGCCGTCGATACTGATACCGTCACCTAACGTAGTGCGTAACCACCAGGAGCAGAATGCGCGCGAGTTTGAACAGCAAAATGCGGCGGCGCTTATACTTGAAAGTGAGCTTAGCGCAGATAAGCTGTATAATAAGATAATGACAATGATAAGAGATGAAAAGACATTAAATGAAATGTCGGAAAATCTCAAAAAAATAGCAAAAACAGACGCTTTAGAGCAAATTTATGATTTGATGATAAAAATGTCGAAAGGAAATTAACCGATGAAGAAAACAACGGTAAAGGGCACAAACGATTATCTTCCCGAGGAAGCGAAACTGAGGGATTATTTGCAGAGTACAATACTTAAAACCTACACGGATGCGGGCTTTGAGCGCATTATGACGCCGGCGGTCGAGGATATAGAAAACCTTGACAAGTCTGACGGCGGCGACAACTTAAATCTGATTTTCAAGATTTTAAAGCGCGGCGATAAGCTGGACAAGGCGCTTTCATCCGGTGACAGCTCAAATCTTGCCGATATGGGTTTGAGATATGATTTGACGCTTCCGCTGTCACGCTACTTTGCAAACAACCGTGAAAAACTCTTAATGCCCTCGAAATTTATACAGACCGACCGCGTATATCGCGCGGAGCGTCCGCAGAAGGGCAGACTTCGCGAATTTGTGCAGTGCGATATAGATATTATCGGTTCATCATCGCCCTCGTGCGAGATTGAGCTTATTCATACAACCGCAAAGGCGCTTCTTGCGCTTGATATGACAGGCTTTACGGTAAAGGTAAACGACCGCCGCATACTCCGCGCGCTGCTTACAAGCTGCGGCTTTGAAGAAAATCAGCTTGACAGTGTATGCATAAGTTTTGACAAGCTCGACAAAATAGGCGCTGACGGCGTCAAGGCTGAGCTTACGGATAAGGGCTTTGACAGTGCGGCGATAGAGAGTTTTTCAAACCTTATCGCAAATCCCGTTACGCTTGATGATGTCAAGGATAAGTGCGGTGAGGAGGCTGTGAGTGGTCTTGAATTTATTATAAACGCTTCAAAGGAGCTCGCGGGGGATAAGTACGGCATAGTGTTTGATTTGTCACTCGTGCGCGGCCAGGGCTACTATACCGGTACCGTGTTTGAAATAGTATCCGATAAATTCCGCGGTTCAATAGCAGGCGGCGGCAGATATGACAACCTTATAGGCAAGTTCACCGGCGAGAACATACCGGCTGTAGGCTTCTCCATAGGCTTTGAACGAATATTTGCAATACTTTCCGAAACGGACAATCCAATACCGGACGCAAAGAAGAAAATCGCGCTTCTGTTTGACAAGCAGGACACTGTAAAGGCGATACGCGCCGCAGAGAAACTTCGTGAACATTACGATGTGATATTATCCGAAAAACCAAAAAAACTGTCAAAGTATCTTGACAGGCTTAGCGAAAAAGGTTATTACGGCTTTTGTTTTCTTGATAATACAGATGACATCAGAGAATTGAAAGCATAATAATATGTGAGCAATCACAATCCACACTCCTTTTCTTTTTAAAACAACCCTGACTAAATGTCGGGGTTGTTTTGCTTTTTGCGTCGCTGTAACAAAACTGAAATAAATATTATTTACAATATACAAATCAAGTATAAATTTTTTGTAAAAATATACATTTTTTATTTCATAATGTTGTCATTATTTACTTTGGTGGATTTTTGTGTTATAATAATTGTGTATAATCATATGTATTGACACCAGTAAGGAGGCGATTTGTTTGAAACCGAATTATTTTGCTGATAAGGAGCTTAATAAGTTACCCTGCGGTGTTGTCGTGTTCGAAAATCACGCGCCTTGGAAGATATTACACGCAAATGAGCTTTATTATAAAGAGTTTTCTAATGATAATTTGAATACAATCAATATATATGAGGAGGATTTACCGAGCTTAAACTCCTTAGCGCCGAGGCTTGCCCACGGTGAAGCGTCTGCAAACCTCTTATACAGAGCCTATAACAAGCCGGGTGAGGATAAGAGAATAGTTATGAGCGCCTCAAAGTACGGCGATAATGCGTTTTTAGGCGTTCTTTGGGATGCGACTGACCGCGCGAAGATGATTGAGGAGGTTGAGCACGAAAAAGAAAAGTTTGCTATGGCTCTGTGCAACTCCAAAAATGTTGTATTTGAACATAATTTCAAAAAGGGAATGCAGGTTTTCTATATACCGAATACGACAAACAACACAGTTGAAACGATAAAAAAACAGAGTGACAATCTAACCATTCCTGTTGATGCGGTACACCCGAACTACAGAGATTTTTTCCTTGCCAACATACTTAATCCTAAGGAAAAAATGCTTGCGGCGAAATTAAAACTCCCGAATGACATTGACTATAAATGGTACCGTGTGACGCGCCAGTTTGAATTTGAAAATGGTGAATTGGTGCGTGTTTTTGGCGTTATGGTCGATATAGACGATGAGAAGAAGCAGGAGGCGGAGCGCCGCCGTGAAGCTGAGCTTGATCCGACGCTTAAGATTTATTACAGAAACGCAGCGGTTAAGAAAATAGAAAGCTATCTGAAGAATAATACGGACAGACGCGATTACGCGTTGTATGTAATGGATATTGACAACTTTAAAAACATAAACGACAGCTTTGGTCACCTTTACGGTGATACGGTCATTGAGATGGTTGCGCACGTTTTAAAGGATATTAACCCGGAATTTTCGATACCGGGCCGCTATGGAGGCGATGAGTTCTTTATATTCGTGTATTCTGCAAATATAGATGAGATAAAGGATATAGCTGATAAAATACTTATGAAGATGCTCGAAGTTAAGCTGCCTGATGGCAGCAGGGTGACGAGCAGTATAGGTATAGTTCCCGGTGAATTGTTCATAGACGAACCGCAGTATAAGTTGATGTTTGAAAAGGCAGATAAGGCGCTTTATGCGGCGAAGAAAAACGGCAAGGCGCAGTATCAGATTTACAATTCCGATATGGATGAGAGCAGCGGCAGAGCAATCGATTATGAGATTGATGATGAAAACAGCAGCGAGCTTATGGAATCAAAGGATTTGATGAAGGTGTTTCTTGAGCTTTCATCGGCTGCAAAGTCAAGCGAGGACGCGATTTACAGCATAATAAAGTACATAACCGCAAAATTCGATTTTGACTGGATGCAGGTTATGCAGGTAAACAGCAAGGATGACCTTATAACAATACGCTACGAATGGTCGCGTGACTCTGAGTTCCACAACAATGCGGGTAAGAGCGGCTATTATGTTCATTCGGACATAATGAAATTCCGCCACTACTTTGAAAAAAATCCCATATTTGACGTTACTCCCGAAAACACGAAAGGCTTTTCTTTAAAATTCCAGCGTGAATTTGACAAGAACAAGGATTATAATATAATCTATATATCAGATACAACGGCTGACGATAACTTCTATATGTTCACGTGTATTCGCTTTGACAAGAGTAATAGCTGGACCGAGGAGGAATTGGAGGGGCTTAACGTAGCCTCAAAGATTATGACGATGTTTATCGCCCAGTCCGGCAAGGAGTCTGAACGCGAGAAGGAGCTGCAGAAAGAACTTGACTTTGACAAAAAGACGGGTCTGTATAACATTGACCGCTTCTATGTTCAGCTTGGCAGACTTCGCAAGCTCGCGGTTGAGAATGATGACGACATAATGATTTTCCATATCGATTTCGGAAATATGGTTGATTTTAACCTTAAATTCGGCTACCGTGCGGGTGATGATATGTTGTCCGAATTCGGACGCCTTCTGCGTCTTGGCAGTAATGACGAGCGTAGCATAGCTATGCACATAAACGGTACGGATATGTTTTACAGCGCTTTCCGGATAAAGAAGGGTGATAAAAAAATTGCCCGTAAATACGAAAAAGAATTCAAACTGTTTTGCGAGCGTATGAATAATGAGCGCCCCGGCGCAAAACTTGTTTTAAGAACGGGTGTTTATATTATTCCGAACGGCGAGGATGGAGGCACAGGCTTTGACAAGGCGTTTCTTGCAAAGAAGAACGTAAAGGACAGGGACAGGACGTTCTTTAAATGGTATGACGGTGAATTTGAATTGTACAAATAAATTGCAAAAAAAGACAGCGATGCTGTCTTTTTTTGTATAGGGTATGTTTAAGCGAGAGCCTTGCCGAGATTTCTGCAGTTTTCTGCCGCTTCATCGTCGGGGGCCTCGTTGCAGATAACGCCGTCAGAAACAAGATTAGCACCGTCTGACTTAACGGTTTCCTCCCAGTTTCTCATCCATTCACCGTCGCCCCAGCCATACGAGCCGAACAGTCCAACCTTCTTGCCGGAAAGCTTAGCTTCGCATGCGTTAAACATCGGTGCAAACTCGCTATCCTCCAGTTCCTCGCTGCCCATTGACGGACAGCCGAACGCGATAGCGTCAAAATCGTCAACCTTTGACTCGTCAAATTCCGACGCAGTAAATATACTCACCTCCGCGCCTGCTGCCTTTGCGCCGCTTTCCACCTCGTTTGCCATAGCCTCGGTGTTGCCCGTGCCGCTCCAGTAAACTACTGCTACTTTGCTCATTATGAAAACCTCCTTAAATTAAACCGCTACCGTCAGCCGTTCGAGTGACGCGCCTTCGAGATAAACCCTTGTGTACACATCAATGCATTTCTTATATCTTGCAAAGGTCTTTTTGGCTTCGCACTCGTTGCCGTAAACCTTCCAGTAGCCCATACATTTAAAATTCTGCCCCTTATGCTCGATAAATCCCTTGACATCACTTGCGGGATAGCCTAAAAACAAGCCTATCTCGTGGGGGAAACAGGGGCTTTCCTTAATTCGTTCCCTCAGTCTGTCTATCGCGCTGTCAATGCTTTTGATATTATATCCAAAACCTGTTAAAAGTTCCTTTGCTTCGGGATTTTTAAGGTCATTTTCGAGCATATTACGTCTATAGACATAGATAAGCACACTGTCATCATTTGCGGCTAAAACAGCCGTCTGAATGCCCTTCAGACGCAAGCGTTCAAAACACATTACATCAACCTCATCCCTTTTGCAGTTCACAAGATTGGCTGTTTTGATACCCGCCAGCGTTGGGGCACAATGTTTTACGATTATATTTTCCATTATGCCGATACCTTTCTCGCTTCAAGCAAATTTGAAAGCGCAGCCGCACTGCTTGAGTGAATGCGCTCTACAGGTATATTTCCTCGTTTAGCCTCGTTTAATGCGCTTAAAACCATTTTGTGCGAAACAGTATTTGTAAACAGTACCATCAAATCGGGCGAGCCTAAGTTTTTCTTCAGCATACCGTTCTTTTTTGCAAAAACCTTGGCCTTATATCCGTAGCTGCGGCAAATGTCCTCGTACTGACATACCATTCTTTCATTTCCGCCAATTATAACTATACTCATATTATCATTCCTTTACACAAGTTAGCAACATCTAACTAAATTGTTAAACTAAAGGACTGATGCACAGTCCTTTATGATTAGCCTTTGCTAACTGGAATTATATTAGCACAATTATACGGCTTTGTCAAGTATTTTTTTGGAAAATTCAAATTTTTGTTATGTCCTTGTCTATATCCGGCGCATTTACAAGACCGATTGTCTTGATATGCTCAATTTCCTTGGAGTTCATCGGTTTTGCGTCGGGATCGGGCATGGGCATAGTTACGTCTGTCATATCGCGTTTTATAAGTGAAGCGATAGGCTCAACGCCCGCCTTAACCATTTCCTGCGCCACAAACCGCGCTATAATACCGCCGCCTATATCATTTGTATGCGTGTAGTCGCGGTCGGTGCCGTTGCCCCAGAAATAATCCCAAGCCTTAACCGCGCCGGCTCTTTCAAAAAATTCAGTCGTGCGCGTCCACAAATCTATAAACGGCACGTCCATTTCCTCACACACCTTTTTGACCGCGTTTCTGTAATCGCCCAAAAGATTTAAAAGCGTTCCGTCCTCCTGGAACAGAATACGGTTAATAGGCGAGCAGATAATCGGTACCGCGCCCTTTTCGCGCGCAAAGCTTACAAGGTATCTGAGGTTTTCCGTATAACCGGTAAACGCGCCAAGCTCCTTGATTTTCTGGTCGTTATGTCCGAATTCTATTATAAGAAAATCATCCTTTTTAATTCTGTCCTTGAACGCGGTAAAGTTGATTTCA
>JAFQYK010000114.1 GCA_017406485.1 Clostridia bacterium | reverse complement strand
TTCGTATTTTTTCTCCCAAGCCCTCTATTATGCCGAAGTTTGCGTTCATCGGCTGAAATTTATCGTTTGCGGGGTTTGAAATGTACAACGGCAGCGCGCCTATGCACGTCTTGTTGTCAGGCTCGAACATTTCCTCGCCCATAAGCATTTTCGCCATATTGTAGCCCGCCAGTATTCCGCTTGACGCGCTCTCAACATATCCCTCAACGCCGGTTATCTGACCGGCAAAGAACACCTTCGGGTATTCCCTCATACGGTAATGCTTGTCCAATAATTTAGGCGAGTTTATATATGTGTTACGGTGCATAACGCCGTAACGCACAAATTCCGCGTTATCGAGTCCCGGTATCATAGAGAACACGCGTTTTTGCTCGCCCCATTTGAGGTTTGTCTGAAAGCCGACAAGATTATAAAGCGTGGCTTCCTTGTTATCCTGTCTTAGCTGAACAACCGCGTACGCGTCGTCCTTGCCTGTTTTAGGATTTACCAGTCCGACCGGCTTCAGTGGCCCGAAGGTGAGCGTCTCAAAGCCGCGCTTCGCCATAACTTCAACCGGCATACAGCCCTCGAATACCTTTTGGTTTTCAAATTCCTTTAAGGGGGCGGTTTCGGCATTTATAAGCGCGTTATAAAACGCCGTATATTCGTCCTTAGTCATAGGGCAGTTTATATAGTCCGCCGTTCCGCGGTCGTAACGCGCCGCCATAAATACCTTGTTGCGGTCAATACTCTCCGCCGTTACAATAGGCGCGGCTGCGTCGTAAAAGTACAGCTCGTCGCCGCCCGTAAGGCGAGATATTTCATTTGCAAGTCCGTCCGAGGTTAAGGGGCCTGTGGCGATTATGGTGTATTCGTCTGTGTCAATTTCCGTTACCTCACCGTAGGTTATGGTTATCAGCGGATTTGACTTGATTTTATCGGTTATATACCGTGAAAAAATATCCCTGTCAACCGCCAGCGCGCCGCCTGCCGCAACGCGGCTAATGTCCGCCGCCTCCATCATAAGCGAGCCGAACAGCCGCATTTCCTCTTTTAAAAGTCCGCAGGCGTTTTCTATGCGGTCTGCCTTTAACGAGTTTGAGCAGACCAATTCCGCAAAATTTTCACTTTTATGCGCCGGCGAGTATTTTTCGGGCTTCATCTCACAAAGCTCAACCTCTATACCTCGCCCCGCCAATTGCCAAGCCGCTTCACAGCCGGCAAGTCCGGCGCCGATTACTTTAACTTTCATCTTTTTTGCTTGGCTTTCTTTCATATTTGCAATCTTCGTTCAGGCAATATATTTTGCCGCTTCTGCCGTTCTTTTTAAGGAGCAGGCCGCCGCACTGCGGACACTTTTCCTTAAGCGGCATATCCCACGCCATAAAGTCGCACTTCGGCAGCTTCTCGCAGGCGTAGTATGTCTTGCCCTTTCTTGAGCGTCTTACCAGTATCTCGCCGCCGCACTTGGGACATTCTGCGCCGGTTCCTTCGCGTATAGCCATTGTGTTTTTACACTCAGGGTAGCCGGGGCAAGCGAGGAATTTACCGAATTTTGAAAGCTTATAAACCATCTTTCTGCCGCATTTATCGCATACGATGTCGCTTTCTTCATCCTTTATCTTTATCTTTTCTATGCTCGACTGCGCCTTGTCAAGATTATCCTTAAACGGGGGATAGAACTCGCGGATAACGTTTTTCCACTGAATATCTCCATCCTCAACCTCGTCAAGCTCCTCCTCCATACCTGCCGTGAATTCAACGTCAACAATTTTGGAAAAGTTGTTTTTCATTATCTCATCCGTTACAAAACCAAGCTCCGTTGGCACAAGCTGACGCTTGCTTCTTGCGACATAGCCGCGCGAAACGATTGTTGAAATTGTCGGCGCGTAGGTTGACGGTCTGCCGATGCCGTTTTCCTCAAGCTCGCGTATAAGCGTCGCGTCACTGTAACGCGCGGGCGGCTGGGTAAAGTGCTGCTTTTCCTCGAAGCTCTTTAGCTTTACGCTCTGTCCCTCCTCTAAAGGCGGCAGCATTTTTTCTTTTTTATCATCGTTGTCGGTAGCTTCAACGTAAACCGACATATATCCCTTGAACTTCACGTTTGAGCCGCTTGCCTTAAAGGTGTGACCGTTTGCATCAAGCGTTAAGAGCATTGTATCATATACCGCGCTTGCCATCTGGCTTGCCGCAAAACGCTCCCATATGAGCTTGTAAAGGCGGTACTGGTCATTTGTCAGCTTATCCTTTATCTCAATCGGCTTTATGTTTATGGACGTGGGGCGTATTGCCTCGTGCGCGTCCTGCGCGCTTTTCTTTGTCTTGTATTGTTTGGGATTTACATACTCCTTGCCATAGTTTTCGGTAAGGTATGAAATAGCTTCCTTTTGCGCGTCGTCGGCTATACGCAAGGAGTCGGTTCTCATATACGTTATAAGACCGATTGTGCCAAGTTTGCCGCCGAGGTTTATACCCTCGTAAAGCATCTGGGCTATCTGCATTGTCTTTGCTGCCTGGAAGTTGTATTTGCGCGAAGCCTCCTGTTGGAGCGTGCTTGTTGTAAAAGGCGGCTGCGGGTTGCGTTTTTGCTGTCCGCGCTTAACCTTTTCTACGGTAAAATCAGCATTTTTAATGCTGTCTGTTATCTTTTTCGTTTCAGCGGCGTTTTCGAGCTTTACTTCTTTATTCTTTTCGCCGTAATACTTTGCCGTAAAATCTTTTTTTGATTTCGGGTCATTTATCGTCGCTTCGATTGACCAATATTCCTGCGGTGTGAAGTTCTCTATTTCCTCCTCACGGTCGCAGATAAGGCGCGTTGCAACCGACTGTACGCGTCCTGCGCTCAGCCCGCGCTTTACCTTCTCCCACAAAATCGGGCTTATCGTGTAACCCACAATTCTGTCAAGCACGCGGCGCGCCTGCTGCGCGTCAACCAAATCCATATCAATCGGGCGCGGCTCCTTAATAGCAGCCTTTACCGCCGTCTTTGTAATCTCGTTAAACGTCACTCGGCACGGCGATTTCGGGTCAATCCCAAGCGCGCCCGCCAGGTGCCAGCTAATCGCCTCACCCTCGCGGTCAGGGTCGGTTGCGAGGTAGACAATATCAGATTTCTTCGCTTCTTTTTTTAACTCTGCAAGAAGCGGTCCTTTGCCGCGTATCGTTATATATCTCGGCTCATAGTCGTTTTCAAGGTCTACGCCCATATTGCTTTTCGGCAGGTCAATAATATGACCCATCGAAGCCATAACGGTGTAGTCCTTGCCGAGATATTTTTTTATCGTGCCTGCCTTTGCAGGTGACTCTACTATCAACAGCTTTTTCTTTGCCGCCATTTAATCATCCTTCTTCCTGATCTGTCTTCAGCCTGTACATACTTCCGGGCAGTTTTATAACCACGCCCTTCATTTCAAGCATAATAAGCCTTGTGTTAAGTGTTCCTACCGGAACGGATATTTCCCTCGATATTTCATCAATCTGCATATCCTTTTTAATAAGAAGGCCTGCAATTTGTTTTTCGCTTTCGTTAAGTTTTTCCAAAAGACTGTTTACATCTGCTTTTTCCTTCTTTTTCCTTGGAGCAGTTTTTTCGCCCGGAGCGTTCTGCGCTTCCGGCTGCTCCTTTCTCTCGATTTTTTCCGTTGGCTCTATTCGTTTCGCGTACGGGTATTCCGAGAGAATATCGTTAGGGTGCATAACCAGCTTTGCGCCCTGCTGTATCAGTATATTCGTTCCGCTGTATTTTATATCTGTAATATTGCGTGGGATTGCAAAAACATCGCGCCCTTCCTCCATAGCCAGCTTAGCCGTTATGAGCGCGCCGCTTTTTGCCGGCGCGTCTGTCACAAGCACACCGCGGGAAAGTCCGGCTATAATGCGGTTTCTGATTGGGAAATTTATTCCCTTGGGTGGCGTTCCCGGCGGAAACTCTGTCAGTATACAGCCCTTTTCCGCGACAGCCTGATAAAGCTCTGCATTTTCCTGCGGATACGCAATATCTATACCGCTTGCGATAACGCCCACGGCTATGCCGCCTTCCTCAACCGTAGCCCAGGCGCCTACCGCATCAATACCCTTCGCCATACCGCTTATAGTTACGACACCTTGCCTGGCAAGGCTTTGGCACATACGTTTTGTGACAAACGAGCCATACTTACTCGGTCTGCGTGTTCCTACAACTCCGAGCGTCAGCACATCGTCTAAATCAGGTACTTTACCTTTTAAATAGAGTACCAAGGGCGGATTGTGCGATTGTTTCAGTATCTTTGGATAGTTCTCGTTGTCAATCGCCAATATTTTGCCGCCTATACGCGAGAGTTCTTCGCAGATTTTCTCGGCGGGGGATAAATCCTTGTCAAGGAGCAGGTCCTTTTCTTTATTGCTTAGACCTATATTATAAAAGCGCTTTGAGGCGTAAATCTCCTCTATACCGCCAAAAAATTCAACAAGCGCGGCAATTTTCGCGTTTGAACCGTGAAATTTTGACGTCAGCCATAGCCATATAAGCTCGTGCTCCAAAGTGTTCACCCCCAAAATCATATGTTACGATACTACAAAATCTCCAACTTGTCAAGTCCTTTATCTTACCTGCGTTCTATTCGTGCCGCACTCGTTCGTACATCAAAATCGCCGCCGCAACGCCGGCATTAAGCGATTCGGCCTTGCCTAAAATCGGTATTTTTACGTGTGTACAAATTTTTAAGACCTCGTCTCTGATACCGCTAGCCTCGTTGCCGACAACAATTATAAGCGGCTTTTTATAGCTCGCTTCGCGATAATCTATACTTTGATCAGACAGTGTTCCGCCTATGATGTTAAATCCGCCTGATTTGAGTTCGGCTATCTTCTCATAATTCACATTCCGCCACACTTGCGTGTTGAAAAAAGAACCCATACTTGAACGAACCGTTTTCGGGTTGTAGAGATCGGCGCAGCCTTCGGAGAGCAGCACACCGTTAAAACCCGCCGCGTCAGCGGTGCGGATAATTGTGCCGAGGTTGCCGGGGTCCTGAACAGTGTCGCAGTAAATATAGGCTCCGTCTGTTATATCAAAATCACAGTCGTCAGATATTCTTATAACAGCCAGTATACCCTGCGGCGCCTTTGTGTCGCACATTTTTTCAAATATATTGTCGCTTACGCGGCACAAGGTTATATTTTCGGGATAGTCAAAATGTTCTTTATCAAAGAAAGAAAATGATACGTATATAGCGGTAATATCCCTGTCTGAATTTACCGCGTCGCGCACTGATTTTATACCCTCTACGGTATACTCTCCGTTTTCCTCACGTGCTTTTTTCTGCGTGAGTGAGCGGACGTATTTGATTTTTGCGTTGGAAGCCGAGGTTATTTCAAGCATTTGTTTCACCTTTATCTTGTTAGTTTCTTCATATTATATACCTTATCGTGTAATTTTGCAATATAAATTATTGTTTAGGCGCTCAGCCGGTAATTTATCTTAATATTGACAAGTCATTTTAAAAATGATATAATTCATACTGAACAAATAGGAGAATGGTAATATACAAGGGTGACATAAAATGAAAATTTCAACAAAAGGAAGATACGCGCTGCGGCTTATGCTTGACATCGCTATACACGGCTCAGATACAAATGTTTCAATACGTGATGTTGCCGAGAGACAGGATATATCCGTAAAATACCTTGAACAGATTGTCAGTATGCTTGTGCGTGTGGGATACTTGCGCAGCATACGCGGCGCTCAGGGCGGCTACCGTCTTGCGGGCAAGCCGTCAGAGTATACGGTGGGCGATGTACTTCGCATAACCGAAGGCTCGCTCGCCCCTGTTTCGTGCCTGGACGATAAGGAGAACCTCTGCGAACGCGCCGGTGAATGCGTGACGCTTAAATTGTGGGAGGGGCTGTATGACGTTATAAATAAATATGTTGACTCCATAACGCTGGAGGATCTTATAAATGAAACAGTAGAGGGTAACGGCGCGGTGGATTTTTGTATTTAACGCGGTGAAAGCGAAGCATTAAGCTCCGCTTTCATTTTTTTGTACGCGTGATTTTTACTATGCTGATTGCCGCGCCGCATATTCCGAGCGCGCAAATGAGAAGCAAAATCGGAAGCAAAAATGCGCCTCGCGTATCTTTCTCAGGCTCAGGCGTTGCGGCGCTTATATTAAGCGGATTGTACATAGCCGCCTCATCAAGGCTTGGCGCGTCCGCGCCCATACCGAGCCTTAACAGTGAATAACCATAGCTCTCGCGCCGTACAATCGCATAGCTGCTTTCCCGGTTTGTCCGGTCACCCTCGGTATAGTCATCGCTGAACGTTACAAGAAGCGTGTCGCCGCCGAGGTCATATATATTGTCTATGCCGGTTATATCTGTCGCGAAAAAGATGCTGAAGCCGCCGGTGAACATATAATAGCCGTTCGAGTAACAAAAGCCGCGTTTGGTAAGCTCGCCGGGCTGCGGCTTTTCGGGTGTTATATGGAAAACCGTATCCATAATGTAGTCGATAAATTCACTGCTTACCAGCATAACGCCGCTGCCGTTTTGCGAACCGCTTGTAGTTGACTGCGGGTCAATATCAGTCAAAATACGGAAATTTTCATTTGTGTAGAGTATATATTTAAAAAGCGTGTCATAATCATAATTCTTAACGTCATAACTTGTTATATCAGCCGTTGCGGCGAGAAAGGCGCGTAAATCCGCTTTATCCCCGTCGCTGAACGTTCCTGTTATATCTTCATACGCCTGCGCGGCAGACGTAAAGAACAGAATAAAAATTGTTAAAATTACTGCTGCTTTCTTCAAATTCTTCACCCCCCTGTGACAGTATTAAATATATTTCCCCAAAAAAATAAATTTTTTTCATATTTTCTATTAAACTTTTCAGAAATATATGGTACAATAGAACCGCAATTAAATTTTACGGGAGGAAATGAAAATGCACAAGGATTTACAGGAGATTTTAGTTACTGAGGAGCAGATAAGAGCGAAGGTTAAGGAGATTGCCGCAAGAATTAACGAGGATTACAGGGACAAGGAGCTTGTTCTGATGATTACCCTAAAGGGCAGTATGATTTTTGCGACTGACCTTATGCGCTACCTTGACGGCGATATACTGATTGACTGTATGCAGGTGTCAAGCTACGGCGCGTCATCTGTTTCATCGGGAAATATCCAGATTAAAAAGGACTGCTCAATTGATGTTTACGGCAAGAACGTGCTTATCATTGAGGATATTATTGACAGCGGCCACACTCTGCAGGTGCTTCGTTCAATGCTTAAAAAGCGCGGCGCGAATGTTGAGATAGCGGCGTTTCTGTCAAAGCCTGCAAGACGCGAGGTAGAGGTGCCTGTTAAATATCTCGGCGCGGAAATTCCGGACGAGTTTGTTGTCGGCTACGGTCTTGACTACGCGGAGCATTACAGAAATCTGCCGTACATAGGAATTTTAAAGAGAGAGGTTTATGAGAAATAGTGAACGGATTTGAAACGATTGTGATGAGCATTGTAAAACTTGCGCTTGCGATGCTTGTCGGTTTTGTGTGTCTGAAAACAAAATATATTACAAAAGAACAGAACGACGGTATGAGTAAAATTGTTGTGCGCGTAACGCTGCCGCTTCTTATCATATCGTCACTCACAAGTATGGATTTCGATATGGAGAAGCTCATTGCATCCGCCGAGGTGCTTATAGCGGCGTTTGCGATTGAGCTGCTGCTGTTCGGAGCCGGTACGCTTATGATGAAGGCGAGTAAGCTGGAGCAGGCAAAGGCGGTAATGCTAAGGTGTATGATGTGCTTCGGAAATGTTGTATTTATGGCTTTTCCGCTTATACAGGCATTGTACGGTACGGAGGGGCTTTTGTATGCGGCGGTTTATGAAATAGCGAATGACGGCTTTTTGTGGACGGTCGGAGTGTACAGCATACGCTCGGCGGCAAAAAAGGATGGCAAGGCTTCGCTCAGTGCAAACCTGAAGCGTCTTGCAAACCCCGGCACAATAGCGTTTCTTATTGCGTTTGTGATGATGGCATTCCGCATAAAAATCCCCGGAATAGCGGGGGAGGTTGTATCAGGCATCGGCTCTACAACAACATACCTTTCGATGTTCTTTATAGGAGGCACTCTTGCAATGGTGGATTTTCGCCGCATTTACAGGCGCGTGTGGCTGTATGTGCTTGTGGCAGTGAAAATGATTGCGATACCGGCGGCGCTTATCTTTATTTTAAAATGGCTGCACTTTGCAAATATGCCCGCCGCGGTGGTCGTGCTGCAGGCGGCAATGCCCACGTCAACGGTGCTTGCCGTACTCGCAAACGAGCATAACGGCGATGTGATATACTGCGCAGAGGGCGTGTTTATAAGCCATTTACTCGGTCTTGCAACACTGCCGCTTGTGTATTGGCTTATTTCAATGGTTCAGGTATGAAAAAAATCCGCGTTTTTAAACGC
>JAFQYK010000113.1 GCA_017406485.1 Clostridia bacterium | reverse complement strand
GATGGCGGCGATTATACCATAGGTGGAGATACTGTCACACCTGAAAACAACGAACTTACCATAGCAGATAATTATTTCGGACAGACGCTTGAAATCGGCGGAACGCTAAGCGGAGTTGAGCTAACGCAGAGCCTTGAGGTTCCGGCGCGTCCCGCTGCTCCGGCAGATGATACAGATTATACATTAACTCAACCGACGGTATACGGCGCAAAGGGCGGTCTAAAGGCAACAGCAGCAGATACGCTTGAATACAAGATTGATAACGGCGAGTGGACATCGCTTCCGACTGACGAGGTAGAAGTAGATCAGGGCAGCACAGTTCAGATACGCAAAAGCACAACCGACAGCACATTTGCAAGTGAGCCGACAGAGCAAACAATAAATACCATAGCGCAAACCTTTACCGTCACATGGAAGAACGGCAGTGAAACACTTGAAACAGATGAAAATGTTGTAGACGGAGCAGCACCAAGCTATGATGGAGAAACACCGGCAAAGACGGCAACAGCAGACAAAACCTATACCTTCTCAGGCTGGAGAATTGCAGACGGCAATGGTGAGGCAACGGGGGATTTAATCACACCGGAACAGCTTGCAAGTAAAAAAATTACAGCAGACACAACTTATATCGCACAATTTACGGAAACGGCAAGAAAATATAGAATTACATTTGTTGACGAGGATGGCAGTACCGTACTTAAAGCTGCAACTGAATATGAATACGGCGCGACGGTTGTTGAACCCGAAACACCCACAAAGAGCGCGACGGCTGAATATACATATTCATTTGCAGACTGGACACCTTCTGTAACAACTGTAACCGGCGATCAGACATACACAGCGACCTTTACCGAAAGTGCGCGTGAGTATAATATAACATATAATCTGAACGGTCACGGCACAGCTCTGACAGGTAACAATCTGAAGTACACTGCGGGTACAGCAAAGGAGTTGCCTGCTCTTACAGACGATAATTATAATTTTGGCGGATGGTATGAGGATAATACTACCTTTAATACCGCTGCTCAGATTACGGCAGCAACGCGAGGCGACAAGACATTCTACGCTAAGTGGACGGCAAAGACCTATGCTGTTTCGGCAGCTGCGGAACTTACAAACGGTTCCGTTTCAGTGAACAAAACGACCGCTTCACTAAATGATGAAATCACTGTAACAATAACGCCCAATACAGGATATCAGCTTGCATCACTTACAATAGGCGGCGCGGCTGTGACCGGCGAGGCTCTGACAAACGCAGCAAGAAGCAATTCATACACCTTCAGTATGCCCGCAAAGGCTGTTGAGGTAACGGCAACCTTTGAGGAAATTCCCGTAAACACATACACCGTCACAATCATATGCGGCGATGGTATTGAAAATGTAAAACTCGGCACAAAGACAGGCTCAAAGGATGGTAATATCTACACCTTTACAGAGGTTGAGGCTGGCGAGTATAACTTTGAAGTGACCTATACGGAAGGTTACGAGAAAGCTACTGTTTCACCTACAAGCATTACCGTATCTGAAAGCAAAACATCGGAGACGATTTCAGCACAGAAGAAAAAATACACCGTAACCTTCAAAATAGAAGGTCGGGATGATACAGAAGTACAGATAGAGCATGGCTCAACGGCTCAGTCACAGGCACCGCAGAACCCAACAAAGTCCGGCTATCACTTTGTAGGATGGGTAAAGGGTACAGATACCACTGCGGCGATTATCACGACATGGGACGCAATAACATCAAACGGAACGATTTACACGGCGAAGTTTGAGGAAAACGCGCCCGATACCGTAACCGTGACCTTTAACGCGGGCGATGGTACATTTGATAACGCGGAAAAGACAAAGGCAGTAACAATAAACAAAGGCGCAACACTCACAGCTAACAACCTGCCCTCTGTTACTCCACCGACGGGCTATACCTTTAACGGTTGGGGTGACATAACGGGCAAGGCTGTAAACGAGTCAGTGTCATACACTGCTGAATATATGATTAAGTCATTTACAATCACATGGATGCTTGACGAGAGTGCCAAAATTGAT
>JAFQYK010000112.1 GCA_017406485.1 Clostridia bacterium | reverse complement strand
AGTGTTAGGCGTTGCAAGCGGTGAGCCGTATGACTTGTCTGTAAAGCCGACAAAGCCGAGCATACAATGGTCAAATACCGCCGACGCACTGCCGAAGATGTAGTCCCTTCCGCCTATGAGGTCGCAGTTCTTGAAATAAGTTCTGCCATCCGATACCCAAACGCTGTCCTGATTTCCTCTTACGCGTATGTTTTCGCAGATTATTCTGTCACCCAAAATTGCGATTGCGTGGCCGCGCTCGTTGAAGCCGGAGGACTGCAAAAGCCAAGCACTCTCGCCCGGTGTGAACTTGAAGTCAGCACCCTGAGATGCCACGTATGCCTTGTATTTGGTCAGGTTTACCGAGCCACCATCGTCGAATATATCAGCTGTCGGCTTTACAAGTGTTGTGGTTTCATCGCAGATTGATAATGCCTTGTGGTCGGGCAGGTTGCCTGACGGGTTCGGTGTTAAGTGTCCGTCGTCCTGTCCCTTGGTCTTCATTACAACCGTGCTGTTTATAAGGTTTAAGTCCTTTATTGTTATATCACTTGATGACGATGTTACGATTAGCGGAGCCATCTTGTCGTATGACCACGCAAGTCCGCCGAGTCTGTCAAGCATAGAGTTCTTTGCAACGTCTTTGTGCTTTACACCGTCTGTGTCATAGTAGGATATCTTGCTTACGCCTGACAAGTCCTGTCCTATCGTATACTTGGTGAACTCCTCGTCACCCTCGTTATAGCCGTTCCACGTTTCGTCAAGCGACCAGTCAATTTTCGGGTCGTATTGACCGTTAAGGTCTGTGTTTGAGGTGTAGTAGTTCGTGCAGAAGTACCAGCTGAGGTTTACCTTGCCGTTTGTTTCAGGTGTCTGCTGAAGCGTCACATACTTCATCTGATCCATTCTGACCTGTTCCTCATAGTCGCCTGGATATACGTTTATTACTACCCTGTTCTGTTCACTCTGAGGATTGATTACTTTTGCAGCAGCTACGGCTTCGGAGATTGTCTTGAAGTGTGTTGCGTCAGTTTCAAGGGATGTGTATGCTCCGTTTACATAGAGCTGACCCTCGGTTTCGGTGCTTGCCTCAAATTCAGCCGTTACCGTTACGTCATAAGCGGGCATTATGAACTTGCCGTCGGTTACCTCTACCTCGGTTGTTTCATCGCCTGTCTTTGTAACCTTTACCGAGCCTGCCTTTAGCTTGTAATTTTCATCACGCGCTGCGGCTATTGTCACCTCTGTATCTTCATCAGCTTTAGCCGCGGGGGTTGTTGTTATTGTTCCGTGCGTGATTGACGGGTCAATCGTTATTGTGTGCTTTGTTGACGGGTCTAATGTTTTTACTGTGAGCGTTGCCGTGTCTGTTGATGATGATACGGCAAGGCTCTTGCTGTCGTTTTCAAGAGCTTTTGTCTCGGAAGCGGTAAATGTCTCGCCATCCTTTGTTCCGTAGTCAACAGCGTACGTAAAGCCCTGAAGAAGACTTACGCTTGCCGCGCTGCTTGCAATTGTGCCATACTGAACGTCGCCTGTTACGTCGTTGGTGAATTTCACGCAGTCGCCGTCTGTGCCGCCTGTTGCGGTTACGGCTACAGTCTTTCTCGGCATAGGCTCGGTTGTAACGGACTTAAGCCATATGTTACTTCCGCTTCCCTGCGTCAGATTTACATATGAATTGGCATCGCCTACATAGTAATACACTATAGGATTACCGCTGACTGTTTCATCGTCAACACTCATTTTTAGTTCGCCATACCCGTCGAGTGTAATTTTTGTGTCCTTTGCAACAGGAACCTTTAATACTGTTCCTTCATTTAACTGTGTATATCCGTTATTTGAATCACGCGTGTTAAATTTACCCGTTGTGGTATTGACAATCATATATACTTCCGCGTCATCTGTCTGACCCTGTATCGCACCTGCTACTGCAACATCACCCTTGTTCTGCAGCGCAACATCTATATGCGAAGACGGTCTTGAGGTTGTCGCGTTCACAACTGTCCACTCTATCGTATTTGCCTTAACTACATCGTAATCTGTTGTCGGCAGGTCTGATGTTCTGATTGCGCCTTTTACCTCGATTGCAATGTCGCTGTTCTCGGCTATTGTTACAGTTGAGGGATTGGTTGTAAGAGTATATGTTGCAGGCGCGATTGCTGTGGAAACTACGTCGTATTCGCCAAAAGCGTCTTCCTCTATTGTGTTTACGCCTGATACAAGCTCAATTTTCTTTGTGTTGTCAGTCTTGTCTACAAGCGTTACCTTCTTTACGTGACTGTCCATAGTCAGCGTTACCTTGCCTGTCTTGGCTGCTGCGCCGCCCTCTATTGTAACGGTTGCGGCGGTGGTTGAATCGCCTACGGTGAAAGATTTTGTTTCGTTTGTAACGTGCTTGTCTTCCGAAGGTGTGAAAGTGCTGTCCTCCATTGTGCCGTATGTAATGGTATATGTCTGTCCGGGGAGAAGCGCTACATTTTCGTCTGTAACACTTGCATAAACCACATCGCCCGACGCGTCATCGGCAAATTTCAATGTGCCGGTGGTTTCGCCTGTTACCGTAAGTGCAACCGTCTTTCTCGTTACAGGCTCAGTTTTGATGTAACCGAGATAGCCTCCTGCACTTGTGAAATTAAGCTCTGATAAACCGTTGTCAGCGCCTACGTAATAATACTCGTACGTATTCGCAGCTGTAAATGATTTTTCGTCCGCTGTACCTGTCATGGTGCCGTAGGACGTAACAGTTATCTTTGTGTCCTTCATCGCGGGAATTTTGAACTTTGTTCCATCATTTACCTGCATCCAGTCACCTCTGCCCCAGGTCTGAATTTTGCCGCTTGTTGTGTCAGCTATCAAATAAACATCTGTCTCGGCAGAAGTATTGTCCGATAAAGCTCCGGCAATATAAGTATTTTCTTTACCCTGAACAGCGTCTATATACTGAATTGTAGCAGGACTCCAAGCCTTATCTCTTTTCATATCCCAGATAACGGTTGAGGTCTTTACCTTTGTGTAGTCTGTTGTCGGCGCGGTTGTTATTACATCACCCGAAACTGTCAGCGCTATATCCGAGCCGTCACCAACCGTAACCTTGGTTACAGCTTCGCCGCCGATTTTGGAGATAAGCTCAAAGGTCGAGGGTGCATACGCTTCGGTTGTTATTGCGTATTCGCCGAAATCAGCCTCGTCAAAGGTTAGTTCTATATCCTTGGTTTTTACGTCTACGCCTTCTATATACTGTAATTCACTATAATATTTCGTAGCGTCAATAGTTTTAACTGTGTCACCTTTTGTAAAGGTTACAGTCTTTACCTTTCTGTCTATCGTTGTTGTCACCTTGCCGGTCTTTGCTGCAGGCTCACCGGAATCTGTTGCGGCGGTTTTATAACCGACCTTTACATTGCTTACCGTCCATGTGTTCTTTTCCGTTACCGTGTCGGGATAAAGGCTCATATAAAGGCTGCCCTTATCCGCTGAGGGGAAACCTGTAAACTCAAATGCAGAGGTGCTTCCCGATGTGCTTGAAGCGTCAAGCTGCATTGTCTTTGTTCTGTAGTTTATCGTGTACTTTATGTGATATGTGTCAGTCGGATTGGAGTTATATTTGCCGGCAATATTAAGCTTCTGATGATTATCTATATCAGATACACCGCCGAACTTTGTAGCTCCGTCTGCAACGTCAACCTGGTTCCATCCGCTGTATATTCTAGTAATCAGATAACGCTTTGAATCAGTATTTTCGCTGCAGCTATCGGCTCCGGCATTTGCGCGGAGGTCAATATAGCCGTGTGCCGAAGCGGAACCAGGTACAAAATCATATTCAACCGTTATAATTTCAGAAGCTTCAAGGTCGCTTGATTCTGCGCCCTTAGCTACTGCCTTTGCAATAAGGTCTAAATCAGCCTTTGTGTTTGATGAAGCCTGGAATGTATCATCAAGAGTAACAGAAGTGTTCTCTACCTTGTAAATATCCGCGCTTACCGCATGTGTGCCGTCCACTGCTGCTGTGATTGTGCCGTCATAGCTGTCTACCACAAAATCGTAGCCTACAGGAGTTATGCTGACGGTATATTCCGCGCCCTCGCTGTAAACGGGTACATCTGTTATGCTTGCCGTAGCAGTTGTTGCACCACTTTCAAGTGTTACCGTTCCCGACTTAATGCTTGTACCGTAATAAATAACGTCAACATTAAATACAGCATCTGCGTCAGCTGCTAATTCTGATTTGAGCGTCACACTTGCAGCGCATGTACCGGCAGGTGTGCCGAGTACATTTGTTGCGCTGATATTAAGATATGTGAAGTTGCCTGTGTAGCCGTTGGTATTGTTCTTTCCGTCATTGGAAAGTGTAAAGAATATCGCCTTTTTACCGCTCAGCGAATTGGCAGATGTTGTCAGCTCTACATCCTTGTATGTAGTCCAGCCTGCACCCTCGTTATAGTCGGTTATAGATGCTAGAAGATTTGCTGAAGCATCTGTGAAGCTCGGCTTATCGGAAAGCGCTGCGTAATACGCATCTGTTTCCTCAGCTGTTGCGGTGCCGTCACTGTCCGTGTCAAGAAGCGGCATTGCGTATACAGACGCGTCAACCTTGTATCCGCTTGCAAGTCCCCATCCGAGCGTTACCGTCATATCGCCCGCAAGGTCTGCTACACCCGCGTATACGACTGTACCGCCGGCTGTGGAATCAAGATGTCCGTCCTGTTCCTTTCCGCCCCATACATTTTGATAGAGCTTGTCAAAGTTTGCTATCGTCACCGATGTTTCGTCCGCGCTCGCGGTTGTAGGTAATACCGCCGCCGAAAGCGCCATAGATGCCGATAAAATGAAAGCCAATGCTTTTTTTAAGAACATTTTACATGCCTCCCTGTAATTTTTCATTGTTTATATATTACCACAACATATAGAGGTTTTCTATAAATAAAATTGTCTGCTTTTACAGAATTTTTGCCAAATAGCCTTAAATGCGAAAAACGGATGCCGGGAGAGAAAATGGCATCCGTTTTTCAGCAGTAAATATATAATTGGAAAGGTTGATGTAAGCTTTAATAAGAAGCTGCAAGGATAAGGAACGGGCCTACGCCCTT
>JAFQYK010000111.1 GCA_017406485.1 Clostridia bacterium | reverse complement strand
TTATATGCCGAGTATGGCATTTGAATTCAATAAAGCGGAATGCAATGCTTATTACAGAGAGCGTATTTTCATAAATTATGTATTATACGGAGGAAAAAGATTTGATTTTTTACCGATATATGATATAATGTTTAGGTGATTGTAATTGTAGATAAGACACAGGTTTGACGAATGAGAATTTGTGCGGAAGCAATCAAGAAAAACAAGTTATTACAGAAGCCGAAAGTAATGCGCCGGAACAGCTGTGTCGGCGGTAATGTATATATATTCTATCTGTCTATTTGGGAACTGCCGGAGAAACAGGAGAGGAGTCGTGTATGGAAATTTTAGCGAATAAGCTGTTTATAGAGCTTGTTGCTGCGGCAATAATACTTATGCTTATTATGATGTACAACAATATTGTGCTGTATAAAATCAAAATCAACGATTTGCTTACGCAGATCGTTATATTCACCATGATCGCGTGTATCTCGGACATTGTAATAAATGTGGTTCAATATAAAGCGGGATTACAGTGGCTCAGTTATCTGAGCGAATGCACTGCTACGATATCATGTGTCACAATCGGAGCCATTCTCTTAAGATATGTTATGAAAAGGCTTGACTGCGATGTGAAGCGGAAATGGCAGAAAATCCTATTGTTTTACATACCAAATTTTACCGTTTTTATATTGTGCGCTACAACACCGTGGACAAAGCTGATTTACTATGTTGATGAAAACAATGCAATATATTCGATGGCCCTGTATGATGTGTGCATTTTTTTGCTGGCACTATATACATTTGCAGCCTGTGTCATATCGTTTATCGTTTTGATCCGCTCATTTAAGCGTGGTACGGATGATAAAAAAGCTGCGGTAACGATGTTGATATTTGCCGGACTTGTGTTTATAACGCATCTGTTTCAGGCGCTTGCACTGGGCTTTGAAAGTGATTATGTTTCAGTCGGCTTGGCGTGGGCGGTACCGCTTGTATATCTTACAACCAACATGAATATGGAAACGCTCATAGATAACCGTACACGGGCGGCGGCAGTTCAGGCAGATCTTGATATAGCGTCAAAGATACAGATAGACGTGCTTCCAAAGGTGTTCCCGCCGTATGAGCATCATCCGGAAATTGAGCTTTACGCGTCTATGGACACTGCGAAGGAGGTAGGAGGGGACTTCTATGACTGCTTTGAGATAGACGACAGACGCGTATGCTTTCTTATGGCGGATGTATCGGGAAAGGGCGTGCCGGCTGCGCTGTTTATGATGACGGCAAAGACCATGATAAAGGACTATGCCATGCTCAAGGACAGTACAGCGGAGATATTCACCTGCGTTAATAAGTATCTGAGCGAGAATAATGACGTGGGAATGTTTGCCACGGCGTGGATTGGTATAATAGATACAGCAGACATGACATTGCAATATACTAACGCGGGGCATAATTATCCATACCTGGCGCACGGCGGCGGTGATTTTGCGGAATTGAAGAAAAATCACGGGCTTTTCCTTGCGGGTATGGATGATACCGAGTACCGCGCGGCCGAGCTGCAGCTTCAGAGTGGAGACAGTCTGTTCCTGTTCACCGACGGGCTCACAGAGGCGCATAACAGCGCGGATGAGCTGTATGGAACAGAAAGGCTGAACGAGCTTTTAAACAGCGCGTCTGACCGCGGCGGCAAGACGCTCCTGCCGGAAATAAAGCGGAGCGTTGACAGCTTTGCCGAAGGCAGAGAGCAGTTTGATGATATTACTATGATGTTAATAAATATTAAATAAAGGAGAATGAAAAATGGAAATCAGAACCAACAGAAACGGAAATGAATTTACGGTAGCTCCTGAGGGCGAGATAAATATCCTTACGGCTCCGCAGTTTGAGGAGGCACTCAAAGACGCCGTAGAAGGTACAGAGCTGCTCACGATCGATTTTAAAGAATGTGATTATGTGTCATCGGCAGGACTCCGCGTACTTCTTGCGGCATTTAAGACCCTTAAAAAGAATAATGCAAAAATGCGTCTTGTAAATGTCGGAGAAAACTTTTCCGATGTACTTGAGAACACCGGTCTTGACACCGTTTTTGATATTGAATAAAAATCCGAAGGCAGTGAGCGTACCGGCATAGCGGCAGTACACTGCCGAAAAACCATATTATAAGAAAACGCATATCAGAGAAGGCTTTTATTCGGCGGTATGCGCTTTTGAGGACTAATCTTATGATTTGGGAGGGAATAGTGTGAAAGAAGAATTATTCAGGAAAGAGAGTCTCCGGCGCGTCTCTTCGCCCGAGCAGCTAAGCGAGTATTTGCGCGTCACATCCCCAGCAAGTCGGGTCGTTTTGATCGCTGCCATCCTGCTTTTGGCAAGCTTGATTGTATGGAGCTGTGTGACGGCGGTGGAAAGCTACGCGGCGGGAAAGGCGGAGGTGCGCGGCGGTGTGCTGACGCTGACCTTCGATGATGCGAAAAAAGCCGAAAACATAGAGGTCGGTATGAATGTCAAGGTGGGCGATACGCTTATGCCCGTGACTTCTGTAGGTAAGGACAGCGAAGGAAGGGTATTTGCGGTGGCGGATACGAATCTTCCGGACGGCAGCTACGAAGCGCGGGTCGGATACAAGAGTACGCAGATGATAAAGCTGCTTTTCAATTAGAGGGTGGTGTCAATGATCAAACTAAATACGAGAATTGCCAAGGTTCCCGTAGTTATGCAAATGGAAGCGCTTGAATGCGGTGCGGCGTGCCTTTGTATGGTATTGGCATATTACGGAAAGTGGCTGCCGCTCGAACAGGTGCGCGCCGATTGCGGAGTATCGAGAGACGGCTCAAACGCGGCAAACATATTAAAAGCCGCAAGGAATTACGGATTGACTGCCAAGGGCTTTAAGTCAAGCATAGACGCACTAAGGAAAAGCAACGCTTTTCCGTGCATTATATACTGGAATTTCAATCATTTTGTGGTACTCAACGGCTTTCGCGGCAAATATGCTTATCTCAACGATCCTGAACGAGGCAGCGTAAAAGTGACCATGGAGGAATTTGACCAATCC
The DNA here is from genome assembly GCA_017406485.1 of Clostridia bacterium. Lineage (GTDB taxonomy): Bacteria > Bacillota > Clostridia > UBA1381 > UBA1381 > Hominilimicola. Next base: position 17,109 of record JAFQYK010000111.1, on the reverse strand, counting down.
TTCACCGGAATATGTCTGGCATTTTCGCCTTCGGATAAATTTGCGCCGAGCGGCAGGAGAAAAAGCACTCTCACTTTTGCGTTTAAACGTCTCAGCGGTGTCGGTGCAGCCGTTGTTTTTGTAATGCTGATAAGCCTGTCCGGCTATATGCTGACGCTTTTTAATCCTGCTTTTTCCAGGTTTTTTATGGACAGACTGCTTACGGGAGAAAACCGCGAGCTGCTTATGCCGTTTATCGCGCTTGCGGCGGCGGTAAGCGTGCTGCAGATAATCGTAGACGCCGTCAGAGCGGTATACTCGCTGAAATTCAACGGCAAGATGGCTGTTATAGGCAGCAGTACGTTTATGTGGAAGGTACTGCGTATGCCTATTGAGTTTTTTTCGCAGCGCATGGCTGGGGATATACAGCTCCGTCACAAGGCAAACACAGATATTTCGGAAACACTCGTAAATACCTTGACGCCTCTTGTGCTCAGCGCGATAATGATGCTTTTTTATCTCGTTATAATGATGCGCTACAGCATGATTTTGACGCTTGCGGGCGTACTCAGCGTTGCGCTGAACCTGTTTCTGAGCCGGCTTATATCCGAAAAACGCGTCAATATTACACGCGTAAGCATGAGAGACGAGGGCAAGCTGGCGGCTGCCGCGGTATCGGGTATAAAAATGGTGGAGACAATCAAGTCCGGCGGTTCGGAAAACGGCTTTTTTCAGCGCTGGGCCGGACTGCAGGCTTCTGTAAACGCGCAGACTGTGCGGTTTAACGTGCTTAATCAGCGCATAGGCATTATTCCCTCCTTTATATCCATGCTTGCAAATGCCATGGTGATTATTGTCGGCGTGTGGCTGTGTATGCAGGGCAAATTTACGCTTGGTATGGTGATGGCTTTCCACGCGTTTCTCACAGCGTTTATGGATCCTGCTATGACGATGATCACGGCAGGACAGGCGATCCAGGAGATGCGGACGCAGATGGAGCGTATAGAAGACGTTATGGAATATCCGTTGGATAAGCACCTGTCCGATACGCCGGAAGCCGATCGCGAGGAGTATGAAAAGCTCGGCGGCACCATTGAATTAAAAAATGTGACGTTTGGCTATTCGCACCTTGCAGAGCCTTTGATAGAGGATTTTTCGCTGAAGGTAAAGCCGGGCGGACGCGTAGCTATTGTAGGCGCGTCCGGCTGCGGAAAGTCAACTATAGCAAAGCTCATCGCGGGACTGTATCAGCCGTGGAGCGGAGATATATTATTTGACGGCAAGCATGCTGCGGAGATAGACAGGGACGTATTTACGAGCAGCGTTGCTGTTGTTGACCAGGATATTATCCTGTTTGAGGATACAATAGCTAACAATATAAAAATGTGGGACAGCACAATTGAGGATTTTGAAATGGTAATGGCGGCAATGGACGCGCAGATACATGAAGATATTATGCTTCGTCAGGGCGGATACCAAAGCAAGCTCACAGACGGCGGACGCGATATTTCCGGCGGACAGCGTCAAAGGCTGGAAATAGCCCGCGTGCTGGCGCAGGATCCGCACATTATTATTATGGACGAGGCGACAAGCGCTCTGGACGCAAGAACGGAATATGAGCTTGTCAAGGCGGTGAAAAGGCGAGGTATGACCGCCATCATTATAGCGCATCGTCTTTCCACAATACGCGATTGTGACGAGATTATCGTCCTTGACCGCGGCAAGGTGGTAGAGCGGGGAAAGCATGAAGAGCTTTACGCCGCCGGCGGATATTACACCGAATTGATTTCCAATGACTGAAGGAAGGAGCAGGGCGTATGGGATTGTTTGACGATCAGATACGAAACCGAAAAGAACAGGATCGGGAAATATTTGAGGATTCTGTTCTTGAAATGGCTTCTGTTGTGATGGGCAGAAAGGGCGCCGGCAAGCTGCGCGATAAGTTTATCATAACAAAAGAGGCTATTGATGATATTTTAAAATACTATCATTTCAAATCTGTAGATATTCCTAATTCCATCAAAGCACCGGATGAGCAGCTTGAATATGCGCTGCGCCCTCATGGCATTATGTACAGGGAGATTACTCTGTCCGAGGATTGGTACAAAAATTCATTCGGTCCGATGATTGCATTTCGCGCGGAGGACGGGCTTCCGGTGGTGCTTTTGCCGAAGCAGTTCAGAGGTTACTATTGGTATGATACGGACGGAACAAAGGTGTCGGCAAATAAAAAAACCGCCGCGCGCCTTTTAACTGATGCAATATGCTTTTACAGTCCGCTGCCGCTCAAGAAAATCGGAATATCGGACTTGTTCAAATATATGAAAGACTGTCTCGGCTGGAGCGACTATGCGCTGCTTTTCTCTCTGACGATAGCTGTGACGCTGACGGGTATGCTCCTGCCGCACATCACCAGGCTGCTTTCCGGCTTTGTGCTGGAGAAAGGCAGTGTACAGGTGCTGCTGAGCACGGCGGTATTTATGATTTGCGTTATCATATCATCGCATATGCTACAATCCTCGCGGGAGCTGGCAATGGCAAGGATACAGACCAAGGCCGCGCTTCCGATGGAAGCGGCTATGATGTCACGGCTTATGAATTTGCCCGCGACGTTTTTCAGACAGTACAGCGCAGGTGAGCTGGCAAGCCGTATCGGAGCGATAAACAACATTTCGTCGCTTCTTTTGGGCGGAGTGTTTTCCGCGGGCATAACGGCAATCGCGTCGCTATTGTACATAAAACAGATATTTGATTACGCTCCCGCTCTTGGGATTCTCACCCTTGTGATAGTGTTTGTTCTGCTTGGCATAACGTTTCTGACGGGCTATGTCAAGATAAAGGAGGAGCGTAAGTATATGAAGGAGGAGGCGAAGGAATCCGGCTTCAGCTATGCCATTATCTCAGGCATACGTAAGATAAGGCTTTCCGGAGCCGAAAAAAGAGCTTTTGCCCGCTGGGCAAAGATATATGCCGGCGGAGCGGAAATCAAATATAACCCTCCTCTGCTTTTGAAAATAAACTCCGCAATACTGCCGGCGGCATCACTGCTTGGTATGCTTGCGATATATTACGCAGCGGCCTCGTCAAATGTCAGTCCATCGGCATATCTTGCATTTACCGCCGCATTCGGCACACTGACGGGCGCGCTTACCGTGTTTGCGGATAATATCACCGAAACGGCGCAGGTGCTTCCAATCTTAGAGATGGCAGAGCCTATACTGCAGGCGGAGCCTGAGCAGTCCGAGGAAAAAGAAATAGTGACAAAGCTTTCGGGAGGTATTGAATTGTCGAACGTTTCATTCAGATATAATGAAACGATGCCGTATATCCTACAAGACCTGAATATAAAAATAAAATCCGGTGAATACGTTGCTATTGTAGGCAAAACAGGCTGCGGCAAATCAACGCTTATGCGCTTGCTTTTAGGCTTTGAAACACCCGACAAGGGCGCAGTATACTATGACAGAAGAGATGTGCGTTCTCTTGATTTAAAATCCCTGCGCCGCAAGATAGGCGTAGTGATGCAGGAGGGCGAGCTGTTCAGCGGCAGCATTTTTTCAAATATTACAGTTTCCTCGCCGATGCTTACGCTTGACGACGCGTGGGAAGCGGCGGAAAAGGCGGGTATCGCGGACGACATCCGCGCTATGCCGATGGGGATGCACACCTTCATAAGTGACGAGCAGAGCGGCATTTCGGGCGGACAAAAACAGCGGCTGATGATAGCCAGAGCTATTGCGCCGAAGCCTAAGATACTGTTATTTGACGAGGCAACCAGCGCGCTGGACAACAAAACACAAAAACAGGTGTCAGATTCGCTTGCACAGCTCAAATGCACCCGTGTAGTCATAGCGCATCGTCTGTCAACTGTCAGGGAATGTGACAGAATACTTGTACTCGACGGCGGCAAAATAGCCGAGGAGGGCAGCTATGACGCGCTTATAGAAAAGGGAGGCATATTTGCTGAACTTGTCGAGCGTCAGAGGATAGATATATAACTCTCAAATAAAACTTTTTTAAAAATTATATTGCCAAAAAACAAAGTGATTCGGATAAATATATAGAGAAAAAGAGGTGATGCGTATATGGATGCACAAAAACAGCTTGCAGAACTATTCGAGCTTCAGTGGTTTGAAAACGAACCGTCTCTGAGAAAAATAATTGACGAGACAGAGGAACGCTATTTCAGCACGGAGCTTTCCGATGATGTTTTAAATACACTATCGGCGGCGGGCGATTCGTACACGCGGATCACTGATTTTAAGAAAAGGAATAAAAAGCCGTGACAAAGCCTACTGCGGAAGCGTTGTATAATGCATATCACGATAAGGTGCTTGCATATCTGACAAGCAGGACGGACAGCCGCGAGGACGCGGATGATTTGTGCCATGAGGTATTTGAGCAGGTATTTCGTTCTCTTTCGAGGTACGATCCGGCGAAATCATCTGTCTCAACATGGATATATCAGATAACCCGATTTACTTTGATAGACTATATACGAACGAAGCACCCGGGCGAACCGCTTAACGGAAACATATCGGAGACGGTCGGACCGGAGGAAAAAATCATACAAAAAGAAACACTGGAACGTCTTGCCGCCGCGCTTACAGCATTGGAGCGGGACGAGCGGGACATTATCATCCTGCGTTATTATAAGAGACTTTCACTTACGGATATATCCCGCCTGACCGGAATTAGCTATGGTATGGTGAAAGTAAAGCACAAAAAAGCACTTAAAAAAATAAGCACGGATATAGGATGAAGGGATGTGTCAGACTTGATAAGACTGAGAACGGCAGCGGCTTTTGCCGTTGTTACGGTGATGCTGATGCTTGCGGCTATGACATATCAAATATCTGCGTGCGCGGCGAAAAATACAGGAACTGACTACATCGTTAAATACAAGGAATGTGCCGTATGGATGCGTAAGGACAGCAGTATGCCGTTTGATGTTGTCAGCGAGGATGAAATGCAAAGACTCGACCATGCAGGACTGCTCGAATGGTATGAGCCTGACGGCGAGATGACGCTGCTTGACGAGCCGGCTGCGCCTTTGTACACGGAGGATAAATGGGATCTTGCGCTCATTCGCGCAGATGATGCGCTTGAGAATAATTATCTTGGGCAGAATGTGCGCGTAGGAATTGTGGATTCCGGCATAAATCCGCACGAGGATATAGCCGGACATCTGCTTGAGGGCTGCAGCTATATCGAGGGCGATAACCCTGATAACACCGTTGATAATTATGGACACGGAACGTATGTCGCTGGTCTTGTGTCAGGTTACGGAAAAAACGGATATATCGGCGTTGCGCCGGAGGCAGATATAATTCCGCTTAAGATTACCGACGGCAAGGGAGTAACGGTAAGCGCGGTGTGCCGCGCTATCTATGGCGGTATCAATGACTATAACTGCGATATACTCAATTTAAGCCTCGGCATAAACACGGAGTCAAAATCTCTCAAGGAGGCTGTGGAGTACGCATGGAAGAAGGATGTTGTGATAGTCTCGGCGGTGGGTAACAACGGGAATACGGCAAAGCTCTACCCGGCGGCATACGACACGGTTATCGGCGTAGGCGCGGTTGACAGCGTAGGAACGTGGTTTTATCATTCCAACTATAACGACAGCGTGTTTGTTACCGCGCCCGGCGTGAACGTCAAGACCGTCGGCAAGTACGGCGGCTACGAGCTGAGATCCGGCACATCGTTTTCCGCTCCGTATGTGACGGCTGCCGCCGCTGTGATGCTCAGCATAGACGACACGCTGACGCCTTCGGATATAATGGAGATACTCGCCGTGACGGCGGCGGATAAAGGTGACAGGGGCTATGACGAATATTACGGTGCGGGCATTCTTAATCTCGGCGGATGCGTAAGGTATCTTACCGGCACGGTATGCAGGCTTTTACCCGTAACAGGTGCGGCTTCGCGGGTACTGAACAATTCCGGCACGGATGTGGACTGTACGTATTATTTGGCTGAATATGACGAAAACGGCGCTTGTGTGAAAGTCGACGCTTATGAGCTGACTATTCCGGCAAATGGGAGCGTGGAAATCGAGCCTCCGCCAGAGAATACGATTTACGGACAATTTATCTTAGATACGAAGATGGTAATGCCTTTGACGTATGCGAGAAAATCGCATTGAGCAAACAGGGCTTGCTATAAATATTGATTTATATAGATGAAAGGAAGATGCTATTATGTTTAATAAATTAAGAAAGAACAAAGAAAAAGCAATGAAAGCTAAGGAAACCGCTATGCAGACAAAGGACGAAGTAATGCAGGAAATCAGCGATGAAGAGCTTGGAGAGGTGAACGGTGCAGGCAATCCTTTTGCGAGCCATCCGCGCGTATCCTCGCAGAAGATCAGCAGCAAGGTGAGAAATGACGGCTGAAGAATAATTTTAACGAAAGACGGGTACTAAAAAAATATTACAGAGAGGGGGGCAAAATATGAAGCGGTTTATGAAAAAGACGATAGTTATGCTGACAGCCGGCGTTATGATGCTTGAGACTTGCAATACGTGCATAGCTTACGCCGCCGATGTAATCGCCCAAAAAATCGATCCGACAAGGGATATTGCTTTAAAGGTTCCGGATAAGTACCAAGACGGGGGAAACTGGTTCTTTATCGCCGAGCCCAATTGGACAGCAAGCGAAAAAAGCGATGAAACAATGTATATCCCCATTCAGCGCACCGGCGGCCTTGACAGTGAGGCTGACGTTGTATTGAAGATTGCGGATCTTTCGGCAAAGCACGATGTCAACTATACGGCGGAGATTTACAGAGACGATGCAAAGCCGGAGACAGACTTCGTTGATATGTCTGTTAAGGAGCTGGTGCTGGGCGAGGACGTCACAACGGAGGAATTTGAACCGACCGATGAAAACAAATTGGGCGAGATAATACACGAAACGGGCGGAGCTGCTCTCACAGATGCCAACGGCAGCATTATCGGCAGCGTCACGGCAACGCCGCTGGACGAGAACGGCAACCCCATAGTTGAAGAACAGACGGACGAGGAGGAGAACGCCGCGGACGCGGGAGATGCCGGCACGGCGGATAAACGCCCTGCGCCGTCAGAGAAATCCGAAGACGCAGAAAATACCGCGCAGCGCGATTTGTCCCCGTGGCGCGGAACCGATAAATGGATGCAAAATTCGTTTAACGCTGCGGCAGCGGAGGAGACGCCGGCGGAAGGTGAAAAAATGTCACCCACGGAGCGTCTCCGCGCGGCGCGTAACACCTACACAGGCACCGTGTCCGACCGACAGGAGCTCGAGGGCGGCGACATAAAAGACCTTGCCAAAACGGCGGGCGGCAATATGATGTCCGAGGACGAGTTTAACAAGGAAATGGCGGACGCGACTGCTGAGGATTACCCGGGCAGAAAGTACGCCCTGCACTTTAACGCGGGCGAGGAGGTAAAGTTCCTCAAGGTTACGCCGAAGTATTCCGAAGCGGCAGAGGGCGACGCGCTCTCTTTGCTCATGCTAAAGGAACCGAGCGATAACTACGGCATAGGCGAGGATACAAATCCCGTTTCCCTCAACATAATCGACGAGGACGAGCCTGAACCGGTAACAATATCAATGGCGGCGGAGAATGTTACCGCCGTTGACGGCCAGGCTAAGATCACCGTCACACGCGAGGGACGCTTAAACGCCATAAAGGGCGTTATGGTGTCCTCGTGGGGCGGCAGCGCGAAGGCGGGCGACGAGTATTCGGGCATTGGCGCGAAGCTCTACTTCCCTATGGCAATCAAGAGCCGTACTGTTGAGATACCCGTGTATCACGGCTCGGAGCAGAAGGACTTTAATATAACCATCACCCCGCTTGGCGACGAGAATATCGGGACCGCGACAACTCATGTTGTTATACCGGCGGCGAAAAAAAATGACGGCGAGCTGATGGGCGTGGATGATATAAACGGCCAACCGTACACCGATGTTATCAATATAAAGAAAGGCTGGTTTACCGGTCCGGGTAACGGCGGGTTTGATTCCGAAACCAAGGCTTGGCTGTCAACTCGTAACCACCAGGAGGAGGACTCCCATTTCTGGATGCCGACTTCCCAATTCGGCTACGCCTATGACGGTATGTATGTGGAATACAATAGCTTCCTGGACTGGTGCGACGGCGAATTCCGCTTAGTGCGCTGGGATCCGGCAGGAAATTTCAACCGTTGTCACGTCAACACTGTTTATGACGGCGGTATCCATGACGACTGCTGGCTCTACAGCTATTGGGGAGACGTAAAAGCTCCTTCGAGTATGTCTATCGAGGCGGCTAATATCGACGACGAAGCAGATTGGATATGGTGTGAGGACAGCAGCTATGCTGCGATGTGGGTAAACGGAGTACACCTTATCAAGCGTCAGTTTGACATCAAGGTGGAAAACCCTGAGGTCAAGCCGCTTATCGGTATGACCGACGATGAGATCCTAAACAATTATGAAACTGTTATGCTTGACAACAGTACATACAACTCAAGGTCGCTCTGGACCGGTGACAGCTTTGCTCTTACGGCGAAGGACACAAAAAGCCCGCTGCGCCTTGTAGGCATTGAGGCGAAGATTCGTGACGGCAAGGACGGTTGGTACCGTATAGGCACAATTGACGGCAAATCGGACACCGTTTCTGTAACAATGCATCAGGATCTGATCGACAGACTGGTTAATATGGGATGTGTTGAATGGTCCGAGAACGGCAGCGGCAACGGCGGCAAATCCTACAAGGGAGAGATAACGGTCCGCCCCGTATTTGATTATATCAACACGACCGTTGAGCTGAAGGAGGCGGATCCCGATTACGGCGCACTGCATATACAAAGCCCCACTCCGTCCATGCTTTGGGACTTTGGTGAAGATATGGCGATGGACGACAAGATGGGCATCGACAGCTATTACAGAACAAACCAGCTCTCATGGAAGGGTGAAAGCTATCTCTATGATGATTACTATACCTTTACCGCCGGCGGCACCGATCCGTATGTGCCGGTGATAACGCATGCGGAAAGCTTAGACAATATCAGATATGTTAAGATAAGGGCGAAGAACATAAGCGATGCGGATAATATGCAGCTGTACGGATCTATCAATAACGGCGCTCTTGCCGACAACACGCATATCAACATTCCGCTTGAAAGTGACGCCGAATGGCACGAATATATTGTTGATATAAAAAATGCAGAGTACTACAAGGAGGGCGCATGGAACGGCAAAATCAGCTATCTGCGTCTTGACCCGATGGCGGGGAATACCCAAAACGGCTCACAGCTACAGATAGACTATATGGCGTTCTTCCCGGACGAGAACAGCGCAAAGGCATTCAGAAGCGGCGACGGCGGGGCGTATATGCCCGGCACATATACATACCACCTCGGCGACAGGATTAAATTCAACACCGAGATAAATGACGCGGGTAAAGCCGATAAGATGGCGGGAGACGGCGTGTCCTACGAGGTGAAAAAGTCTGACCGTGACGGAAAGCTGATAAACTCGATGATTATGCATTATATCAACGGCGGCGCGGAGCTGAAGCTTTCCGGCGACTCGGCCGCGGGCATAATGGTAGACCAGACATACTACAGCTTTAAGCCGACATTTACGGAAAGGGGCAACAGAATTACCGTTAAAGTCCCCGATAACTACTATGACAACTATCTTGATACGACAAAGGGTCTGTTTGAGAACAGCAATTATGTCAGCATGACGCACAGGAACGGCGCGTATTACTATGTAATTGCCGAGGACATACTGACAAACGAAATTTATCAGCTTGACGCGTACACGAAGGACGCGGAAAACGTTGTGCCGAAGTGGGTGTTGAGCGACGGCTCGGAGTATTACGGAAACTCGATGTATATCCGCTCCGCTCTGCGCGACTCGGACAATATGATAACGCTGCGCACGGCGGCCGGCAGCGATCTTACATATATGACGTTAAGCGGCACTATCGTTTCATCAACCATGAATTTGGCAAGCGGACGCAGCGCGACAGACCAAAATCCCGCAGAAGGCGCGATAATATCATACGGTGTAACGGGTGCGATTGCGGACGAGAATGGTAAATTCAGTGTTCCGGCGGCTTCTCTCTGCGGCAGCAACGGAAGAGTGCGTTTCCTTGTGAGCTACAACGGCGTAACAACGATCAAAGAGGCGAGGGTGCCGTCAAACAGCGCGCCAAAGCACGAGACAGTGACTGTAACGCAAAAGAAGGTGCAGGCAGTTACAGCGGACACGGGCGTGATACGCGCGGACACATACTCGGAGACGGGCGCGCATTTTAAAAGCGCAATAGCAAGCCAGCGCGGACAATTGCAGGGCGCACTCCACGCCGTCACCTTAAACGGCAAGGAGCTTGTAATATCGGTAAAGGTCGATAAGGGCGGAGAATATACCGTCGGCAACAAGACCTATACCGAGAATATAAAGGACGTTACGCTGTTCTTCCAAAGCCAGGATACGGGCGAGGTACACGGCTTGTTTTCATCGAATGAGACGCCCGCAAAGACGAGTCCGGCGAAATGGTCATGGAACGCGGAGACGGGCGAGTTCAGGCTTGTTATAAACGAATTTGCCCCAAATCAACCCACGCTGTGGACCTACGGCGACGTGCTGATGGCACAGATCACCACGGATAAAAAGACCGCGATGAACTCTATGGGCGATGAAGGCGCTGCCGTGAAGGATATGAAGTATGACGCGGTATCCACAGGCTACGGCGTTTACGCAGACCCGAATTATCAGCCGCTGCTGGTTGACTACAAGGTAGAGGATGTTGCATCGTCGCTCGGCGTTACGCCAAAGACGGACGAGTCCGGCAACCTGCTTGAGGACGATACGCGCTACAGCTTCGGCGCGTTCCCGTATATCGGAGCGATATCATTTGCTGTGGGCGTTGTCAGCAAGGTGGCTTCCACAGTTACACACTCAGAGGATAATGCCAAGATGATGGCGGATCTTGAACAATTGGGCGATGCAGCGCACTTGCAAGACATATACGATGATGCCGGCAACCTTGTATCAAGCGTAGAGGATCAGGAAGATGATACAGCCAAGAGTGAAGAAGGCTCAAAGAGTGTAAAGCGGTTCACGTTCAGCATATTTTTTACAGTAGAGAATACATTCTACGGCGGTGTGCGCTTCATGTTAGGCGTTATCGTCAGCATCGGCGGCGGACAGGGCTATTCCAGACAGGAAAATCCGTTCCATCAAATGGATAGATTTCAACAAAATTCGAAATCGTCGCCCGAGGTTGAAATGGGAAGTGCGGCAACGGAATTGATATATAATGACCCCAAAGTTGCTAAAGCTGCCGATAAAGGACTGCAGAAAAAAGCCGCCAGCAACTACGGAGGTTTTCACTTCAAGTTCAGCGCCTTTATCGGCTTCTATCTTGATTTCGGATATATCGAAATATCCAAAAACGGCGGCGCGGAAAAGAGTCATGCTATGATATTGATGGGCGGGGGCGGCTTTCTTGGCTTTAGCGGAACCCTGGGCTACACATTTTCATTTCCTATTGTCACCCTCCCTGCTTACATCAATCTTGAAGCGGGCATAGGCGTCACCTTTTTCATCGGTGCCTCGGCGGATCCCAATAAGACGCTGGATAGCATGAAGGAAACCAAGGTAGTGAAAGGTCAGGATTTCGGCTTCAACTTTGAGATAAAGGGCAACGCCTATTTCACCGGAACCTTCGGCGTAGGCATATACAAGATCGCCGGCATACGGGTGAGCGCCGGTATCGGCTTTGAGGTGGGCTACAGTCCGAAGATACCAAAATGGTATCCCGAAAAATTTGACGTTGGTTTCGGCTATGTTTCGGAAATAACCTTTGCAGGGACGATAGACCTTATCATAACATCAATAGATCTTTACAGCGCGTCCTGGCCGCTGCCGCTTGCGGACGGCTACCTCTACTACTTCCAGGAGGTAAGACGCGGCAATCTTTGCATAAGCTATGTTGAAAACGGCATTAAGAGCGCAAAAGCAAATAACTTGATCACTGCCCGGCAGGAGGAAACGGTGCGCGGTATGATAAATGAGCTGGCAGACCTTATCGACAACGACAGCGCGGACGTTGAAACCATAATGGCAAAAACAAAAGCTCTTAAAAACTATGCGTATGATAATAATATGCTCTCATGGGTTGCTAAAAACCGTATTGAAATGAACAAGCAGGGCGGTATCGCAGGTACAATAATAAACGCCGTACTGCAGGATGATACGGACGAAAGCGGTATCCGTTTCCACACAAACGAGCACACTGAGCCCAAGTGGGTAGCGAATGACGGTCAGCTTATGGCGGCGTTCAGCGCGGTGGAAACAACGGAGCTTGTTGAGGACGCTTATTCGCAGCCGTCAAGCAGGATAATAAACCTCGGCGGCGGCAAGTACCTTTTGACATTCCTTGACGATACCGCGTCGCGTGACAAACAGCAGGCGGCAACGCTCAAATGGACTGTCTTTGACGGCAGCACCTGGTCGGAGCCGCAGACTGTACAAAACGACAGTACCGCGGACGGCAAGCCAAATCTTGTTGACGCGGGCGATAAGGCGATACTTTCGTGGTCGTCGATGACAGACGCTAAGTATGAGACGCTCAAGAACACCGTTAAGCAGGAGCTTAAGGACGCGGGCAAGAGTGATACAGATGTAGATGTGCAGGAGGCTCTCGAAAAGGATCCCGCGCGTGTGATGAGGTATATGGATATATTCACGGCTGAGTTTGACAAGACCTCCGGCACGTTCGGTGAAATAAAGCAGCTCACAGACGACGATATTTACGACGACAACCCGCAGGCGGTCTATGACAGCAAGACAAAGGACTACATAGTTCTGTACTATAAGACCGCGCAGGACGATGAGGATTACGCTGCGGCGGGCGATAAGCTCATGGACGCTGTCGGCGCGTCGGCAGACCCGGATAAGAGCTACAGCGTTATCGCATATATGCTCTATAACGGCACAAAAGAGGAGGGCGATCCTTACGATGTCGGCTGGGTGGAAAATGGTCTTTATGAGAAAGAGATCCCCGAGGGCTGGACGAGTGAAGGCTACATCAGAGATTACGGACCGGAGCGTTATCTGCCGTCCGCGATAACCTATGATAACGGAGAATACGCCGATCCGCCGATCTCCGATCTTACGGTGGCGCAGGGCTATAACGGTCTTGCCTCCTACGCGTTTACGGTTGATAAGGACTTTAATCTCAACACCGCCGAGGATCGCGAGCTTTATGTGCAGTATTATGATTTTGCAGAGCACAGCAGCTTTGTTCCCGTTCGCGTTGCCGGCGATGTGACATATGAAGCGGAGGAATATAACGAACAGACGCAGGAATTTGAGACAAGAGAGCACACAGAACAGGTAGAGGTCGGTGCGCCGAAGCTTATCAGAAACGGCGAAAATACCTTCCTGTTCTGGAGAGAGGACGGACAGACGCTTAAGTATCTGAATGTATCGAAGATGCTCAACGCCAGGGTGGCGGCGGTTGCCGATCCATCGCCGGAAAACGAGAGCGATTGGAAATACGCGCTCAATGAGGACGGCACGTTTGAAACGGACGCGTCGACAGGCAAAACCTACACGCCCAAGACGCAAAATGTGGACTTCGGCAGTCTGAATACAGGTGACGCAATCGAAATAACAGATTATGAGGTAATTGCCGATAAGGACGACAACCTCTATGTTGTATGGACAGACGCGGTAACGCGTAATCATACCGATGAGGTGGGCAGGACATATCCTGTTGCGTCACAGGCAATATACGCGTCAGCTATGATAAGGCAGGAGGAAAGGACGGAGACGTACAAAGACGAGCAGGGCAAGGAGCAGACTTACACCGAGAATACGGTAAGATGGTCAAAGCCGTACCGTCTGACGCGTGAGGATAACTTCAACGACGGTCTTGCGCTTACGCTCGACGATGACGGCAACCTGATGATTGTCCATAACCAGTACACCAAGAAGACGGCACAGAGCGAAGAGGAGATGATGCGGCTCATAAATAAGGGCAAGCTGGGCATAGCCTACGACAAGGAGGGCAACGCCTATGCTCCGACTATAAGCTATAATTCACCGGTGAGCCTTATGTTTACGAAGTGCGAGAAGATCGGCTCCCTTGAGGCGACTAAATTTGAGTATTCGGATGAAAAACCCGTACCCGGACAGGTGATAACCGTAGACGCAACGTTAGAGAATGTCGGACTTACCGACGCCGAGGGAAGCAAGGTAGAGTTCTATGAGTACAAAGACGGCGTTCGGGGCAAGAAGATATGCTCGTTCTCAAGCAATGACCGCATACAGGTCAACACAGCCAAGCGCGTAAGCTTCCTCTGGGAGGTTCCGAGCGAGGGCGCCGAAGGCTATCAGATTGAAGCTGTCATACAGGAGAAAAACAGCGAAGGCGGCTATTATCCGGCAGTCACATCGTATTCTGACACCTTCCATACGTCGCCGAGATATACGCTCAAGGTGAATAACGTCGCGCAGGAGGGCGACAAGTTCCGCGTGGATTACACCGTTACCAATACAGGAAACGCGCCGGCGCCGGAAGGCACAAAGGTAGGCATAAATCTTACGGGCCTATACGGTGATCTTGACAGCGAGCGTTACGGAAATATCGAGAACAGCGAGCTTTACAGCGCCGATTTGAATTTGAACAGCAAGACCGCTGAACCAAATACGGCGTATATCTCCACCGAGGAGGGTACAGAGGAGCGCATCGCGTCAACAGTTCACAACACCGAATTCAGTGAGAGCGTGCTTGTAGATATTCCGCCAAGCGTGTTCAAGTTCTGCGGCTATGATGCCGTGCAGCTTGTTATTAACGATAAGGACGGCAACGTCACGCAGGAGAGCAATCAGTGCTTTGTAGCACTTGGTGAGCCTGTGAACCTCAGAATGAACAACGGCGAGCCTGTAAGCATCAGCGGAAGCGAAACAAAGAAGGTTGATCTAAGCTACGATTCGACCGTGTTTATGAATGAGAGCAAGGTCGTTTACTCCGTAGCAGATCCGGCAGTTGCAAGCGTTACGGAAAACGGCGAAGTTAAAGGTATTAAAAACGGCGAAACCGAACTGATCGCGACATTGCTCCCGAGCGGAAAGAGTACCTCAGTGGCGCTCAATGTAAGCGGTATCAAGCAGGATGGCTATACAGTCACATTTAATGCCAACGGCGGCAGCGGCGAAATGGACAATCAGAAATTTGAAACGGGAAGCACGGCGGCTCTTGCGGATAATAAGTTTACCAATAACGGCTACCGCTTCACAGGCTGGAATACCGAGGCGGACGGCAGCGGCACGTCATACACCAACGGTCAGAAAATAACACCGGAGGAGGACATAACTCTGTATGCTGTATGGACGAAGAAATCGTCGGGCGGCGGAGGCGGTAACAGCAGCGGAAGCTCGGGTTCTAAGGTCAGCATCTATAACAGCGGTAACAGCACAAATGGTAAAGTGAACGTATCAAATACTAATCCGTCTAAGGGCGAAACGGTAAGCTTAACCGTAACACCTGACGAAGGATATGAAGTAGATAAGCTTATTGTAACCGACAGCAACGGCAATGAAATCGAGGTTAAAAGGAACGATGACGGCACCTTCTCCTTTGTTCAGCCTAACGACAATAATGTAACCGTTAAAGCGGAGTTTAAGAAAAAAGACGCTGCAGAGCAGGGTAACGGCGGAAACAGCGGCAGCGAAGGCGGCAAGGAGCGGTGGTTTAAGGACGTTCCCGATAGCACATGGTACTACGCTCCTATCAAAGAAGCGTTTGACAACAGCAGAATGTCGGGTATGAGCGACGATTACTTTGAGCCGGAAACGGATATAACGCGCGGAATGTTCGCATACGCGATCTATCGCAGAGAGGGTCTGCCCGAAACTAACGCACAAAATAAGTTTGAAGATGTTAAGGCAGATACTTATTACGAAAAAGCAATTGCATGGGCGACCGACAACGGAATTGTCGCAGGTATCGACGATACCCACTATGCTCCGGACGACCAAATCACACGTGAGCAGATGGCGGCTGTACTCTACAGATACGCTCAGTTTAAGAACTACGATGTATCGGTAGGCGAAGATACAAATATCTTAGACTTTACCGACGCGCAGGACATAAGCAGTTACGCAGTACAGGCAATTCAGTGGGCGGTAGGTGACAGCGTGATAACAGGCTTTGAGGACGGCACAATGCGTCCCAAGGCAAACGCTAACCGCGCACAAATGGCGGTAATTCTTAACAAGATTGCAGATTTGTTCTAATCACAAAATTAAATACTTAACAGTCCCCCTGCGAGATTATTCGCAGGGGGTATTTTTTGCATATGCTCAATAGTTACAAGCCAAAAACTCGAATTGCGATAAGTTACAAAAATCACATTCTCTAATTCAAGCCCAACACGAGGAGCCAAAAAAATCCCGAGATTGCTCCCGGGATTTTATTTTGTTTATTCAGTTGTTTTTGGATTATCTCTGAGACCAGCTAAAAGGTCAAGTATTTTTTGTCGGGTTACTTCTCTCGCCGCGGAATTTTCCGGCGTGGGCGGCTCGGCGTTAAGTGCCTCCTGCATCGATGTAAGCTGCTGTGTTATCATATCTAACAGCTTACTGCCAGCCTCCTGCGCTTTGAATGTTTCCATTGTCTTTAAAATCTGTATTCTGACCGGCATTGCTTCCTTTTCGTCAGCCTCTCTGAGTTGCTCCTGCATTTTTGAAATCTGATTGTCGAAAACCTCATATAAATTCATTTGTCTTTCCTCCTTTTTTGGGGCGCAAAGACAAATGGTTCTGTCATCTATCCATCGCGCCCTGCCTTTCTTAACAAGTCCTGCCGCACGTTTTGGATAGGTGCTGCCTTGTGCTATTCCGTTTTCATCAATTACAGATACGTTTTTTGTCATGGGTCACATCCCCTGTCTGTAATATATTTAATTTTGCTGTTTTTTGTTATGGGTGCCGTCCCCTGTGATTATTATACCACTGTACAATTAAAATTTCAACCGATTACATATCATTTTTAAGCGGATTACCCTTTGCGTCTGTATTGATGGAGCCTGCCAAAATCAAAATACCCTCAATCAGTCCCCATATATATCCGATACC
>JAFQYK010000110.1 GCA_017406485.1 Clostridia bacterium | reverse complement strand
TTTGTAACCTTGAAATATTTACCGGTATACATCTCAGTATGTTGTGGCTTATCCTTACATTCATCGGAAAGACTCCACATATCCTCTGCTGTGGAAATCAAATAAGGGTCGTCTTTTGTGCCGCTGCCTCCGGAATACGACGGTTCCTCGGCAAATGCGGGCATAGCAAAAAGATACCCCGCCGCCATCGACAGTGCAAGTAATGTGGAAATAAATTTTGTTTTCATATATATCACCTGTCCTTTATATAAGACTTGTCAGCTTGTTCTCATGAAGGTCATACAGAAGGCTGTATGACTATCATCAAAATAAGCTTAAGGCTTCCCCTTGAGGGGAAGCTGTCGAAGGAGCAAAGCGAGTGAGACTGATGAGGTGTCTGAAAACTAAATATTACGGATGTTAGACACCTCATCAGTCATTTTCTCCCTTTGGTCGAAAATGCCACCTTCCCCTCAAGGGGAAGGCTTTATTTCCGCTCGCCATTTGTGTTAATTTTAATTATTGAAATAATCGCTTATTTTATTGAGTATTACCGCCATTTGCGCGCGGTTTGCGTTTTTCTTAGGTCTTAGAGTAGTGTCCTCAAAGCCTGTTATTATGCTCTCGCCTACCGCCCATTGGATTGCAGGAACTGCGTATTCGGAAATTTCTAATGCGTCCGTAAAGTCTAAGATGTTCGTGTCCTCGCCTGCAGATACATCCATTTCCTTATATTTTGCATATCTCCAGAGTATAGCAGCAAGCTGTTCGCGAGTTATCACGTCATCGGGGCCGTAATGCGTGTCGTCATAGCCCGCGACAATCTCATTTTCGGTTGCCCATGCGATTGCCGTTTCGTAGTACGAGCCGCCCTTTACATCCTCAAACTTATTTGCCGCGTCAGTTTCGGGCGAACCCTCCATTCGGTAAACCGCCGATGCGAACATTCCGCGCGTTATATCGGTTTCCGGCTCGAAGTAATCCTCACTCATTCCCGCCATTCTCTCGGCGTCATACGCTTCTTTAATCGGCGCGTAGTACCACGCGGTTTCGGGAACATCCTTGAACCACCAATCGGTAGTTTCACCGCCGCTTGGTATAGTGCCTGCTTCAGCGAATTCTGCGTCAACAGTTACCGCGCCCTTGGGTTGTACATAGGAGTAAGTTCCGTCCGCGTTCTTCGTAACCTCTATAATATTGCCGTCCTTATCCTTGACGATAACGTCCTTAACATCGTAGCCCTCGTCGGGTGTTACGGTTATGGTTACAGTGTCGCCCGCGTTTGCGCTGCCTTGTGAAACGCTTATGGTGCCGTTGCTTGACGACGAGTTATACTTTTTGCCTACATTGACCTTATACGCAGAGGAGCCTCCACCGCCACCGCCTCCGGAGCTTTTCTTTCCCGAATCGGTTACGGTTACATTAATTTCTCTATCCTTGCCGGAGTCAAGCTCCTCAACAGTTATTATTGCCGTACCCGCGCCGATAGCCGTTATAACGCCTTCACTGCTTACCATGGCAACATTGGGATCGGAGCTTGTATATGACATTCTCTTTCTTGTATCGTAAGGTATAGCCGTTGTTTCAATCTGCGAGGTATCACCCGTTTTAAGCGTTATGTCGCTTTCGCTGTCAATTGAGAAATCAACATTTTGGGTTTCAAATATAGCAAACCGGGTATATTCATCCACAACCTCACCGTTGCTCATAAGCTTAATATTGCCCTGAGCGACTCCGTACTCCGAGAACTGCTCGGGTTTGATATTTATCGGTATTGCTATATATGATATATCATTACTGTCCTCGTTTACGTGCTTCAGAACTGTCGCATCTTTTGTTTTGCCGATCAGCTCTTTCGTCTGCTCAAACTCGTCATTTACATAGTTTATCTCAGCGGTGACGCTTGCGTCTGCATTACCCGTATTTCTTACGGGCAGATATACGACATAATCGTACATATCACCGTATTCCAGTATCTCAAAGTCATCGTCGCTTTCGGGAGTATCCATCGCTGCCTGCACTCTGTTTATAAATGAGTAGACCTCGGGATATTCTTCATTTATTACCTCCAGCAATACAACCAAACTGTTCAATACCATCTCTCTCACATAATCCGCTTCTTCGGGATCTAATTCATTTATATGCTTTGAATAATCTTCAAGCCTGTAAATGTCATACTCCTCATACTTTTCAGACATTATTTGGTCAGCCCGATCGAAAATACGTTTTACAAGCTCTGCATAGGTAATGACCGTTGGCTCCATATGCTCAACATTATCTGTCTGCTTGAGCTGCTTTATCGTGACATCTGAGCCTTCCACCTTATTTTCATTGATTGTAACCTTAATGCTGACATTGCCGCCCTCCGGAATTGTCCATAGTTCTTCATCAAAGTCAGCAAGCGTGTAGGTGTATTCCTCTCCAACATAGAACAAATCAGCGCCGCTGTGCTCAGTGATGGTCTTTTCCTTAACAACCGTATCGCCCTGAAGCATCTCAAGCTTTATCGTGTCACCCTCCGACGGAAGCAGTCCTGTGTTTCTAACAGTGAAGGATATATCTACCGCCTCACCCGGGATGGGATACGAGTCGCTTAAGGTAATTTCATCGTCAAGAACCTCAAGGCTGTTTACGGGTCTGAAAGCAAACTCGACAAGATTTCTGTCGCCGTCAAGCACGATCGGATTTTTGCTGCCGTCCTCACTCTTTACAAACTTCTGTTTATAGGTGTTTGCAAAAATCACCGCCGAGGAGTCGCCTGCCACAACAGCCGACATTTCGTCAATAACAAGATCGCTGTCGTTTATTGCTACGGCATCGCTGAAGCCCGTTGCGTTGGTTGTTTTGTTTCCGTGCTTGCTGAGCCATTCGTCGTTTATACGGAAGTATGCCGATGCGTACAGAACGCGTCCGAGCCTGTCATAGCTTTCCGAGGGCTGGGTCCAGAACAGGTATACATTATTATCATTGCCGACTACAAGACTGTAATCCGACAAATCTGCCTCATGTCTCACGCCCTCGTCCTGCGCGCCGTTTGAGAAGTCCTTGGTCTTTATCGGGAACTCTCCCTTTGCGATCGATTTCGCAAGTCCCTCACACTGACCGAGCTTTTCTGAAGCTTTTTCACCCACTGTCCGGTACCAATCCTGCTTCTGCGCATCCTCTTTGGTGGCGGCTCTGAATACCGAAAGCGGACTGTCCTCGTATTCAGTCTGCTTTTCGGGTGTCTGCGCCGCGCTTTCTATGCGAAGCGTGTCAAGCGTATCCTTTACGCTTATCATTTTAAAGTATGAGCCGTCATAAAGCCATGTGATAAGCATATCGCCGTTTTGCTCCGTGAGATGCGGATTTGATACGCTCTTTTCTTCCGAGGAAGTC
>JAFQYK010000109.1 GCA_017406485.1 Clostridia bacterium | reverse complement strand
TATATATGGACGGATAAGGACAACAGCGGCAACGCTGTCGCAAATAAGGAATTTCTGACTGATTACTGGCGTGAGAGTGTTAAAGAATACGGCGAATATGAGAATATTTACACACTCGGTATGCGCGGTGTTCATGATACGGGCTTTGTTACCAATATGCCAAGCTATACTCAGGCAATCGCCGAGGTTATCGCGGCGCAGGTTGATATTCTTGAGGAGGTTCTGCAAAAGGATATAGACGAAATACCCACAGCCTTTGTTGCGTACAAGGATGTTCTTGAATATTACAACAGGACGGGAGTGAAGGACAGCGACGGTAATGAAATAGTACACCTGAACATACCCGAAAGTACGGTGATTATGTACTGTGATGACAATTTCGGCTATATGCGGCAGACAGCGGACGAATATGAACGCGGCACAACGGGCAGAGCGGGCGTATATTATCATCTTTCATATTACGGCGGCCCGAGAAGCTATCTGTGGCTCACAAGCACGCAGCCGGGGCTTATCCGCGAGGAGCTTACAAAGGCTCATAGCACCGGCTCCGATAAAATATGGGTCGTAAATGTGGGAGACATAAAGCCTGCCGAAAAGGAAATTGAATATTACGCGCGGCTTGCAAGAGATGTTGAGGGCACGAATGAAACGGACATTGCCGAAATTTACGCGGCAGAGGCAAAGCGTGATTTTAACCTCTCCGACAGTGACGCGCAGGTGTATGCCGGTATAATGGACGAATATTATGCGCTTGCAAATTCAAAGCGTCCCGAATTTTACCGCGCATCAGACACAGCGGATGGCTTTAATATCGCGCCATTTGTTTACGGTGACGAGGCGCAGCGATACCTTGACCGCTATAATGCTATCGTGGCAAAGGCGGAGATTTTGTATGAAAAGCTTGACGATATAAAGAAGGACGCTTTTTTTGAAACGGTATTGTATCCGCTGCGTTCATCGAGAAATATGGCGAAGAACTCATTACAGACGGAACGCGCAAATATGAGCGCGGAGCAGGGTATGGGAATAGCGTCGCAGAGATACGCAAAAGAAGCTGAGGACGCTGCGACTCAGATTACCGCCGACACAAAATACTACAATGAAACCGTAGCAGATGGTAAATGGAACGGAATAATGGCGCTTCAGCCCAAATGGGGAGCGGACGCGGTGATTTACTATGACGGTTGCGACGCAAAGGTTGCGACGCGCTCGGACGCGAAAACGCTGACAGAGCTTGACTACACTGATATGGCGATTGCCATAGGTGGTAAGATTGCAGATAATCCGTCCATAAATCTATCCGCATATGATTCATACGCAAAATATTTTGATATTGTCAACACTGGCTACGGTTCGTTTGATTATGCGGTTACATCGGACAATGAAGCCATAAGGCTAAGTAAAGCCGAAGGTACCGTTTACGGAAGCGACAGAATTTATCTGACGCTTGATAAATCCAAAGCGACGGATAATTCACAGGCGGCTGTAACGGTAACACAGCTTTTGGATAATCATGTAATCAACGAAAAGACAATAACCGTAAGCATATCATACCCGAATGTTACCGATATGGCTGGACGCGCTTATTATGTTGAATCCGATGGTGTTGTTTCCGTTGAGGCAGAGCATTACTCCGCCGCTAATAACAACGATAGCTATCAGTGGATTGTGGAAAAGGACTTTGGCAGAAGCGGAGATACTGTTAAGGCGTATCCCGATACGGCGAATGACGCGGCGGATAATACATATCAAACAAGCTCGGCTCATCTTGAATATGATATTTACTTCACAGAGGCTGGTACATACACTCTTGATTTATACAGAATGCCGACGCTTAACGAAGGAACGACTAAGATGAGATGCGCGGTGGGGCTTGATGACTCAGCCCCAATCCGACTTGGCGGCACTGCCGCGGTTGACGGTAATAGTAAAACAAACATGTGGGGCAAGCAGGTACTCGTAAACAGCGAAAAGCTAACGACAACGGTAACTGTTTCCTCCGTGGGCAAGCATACGCTTAAGCTCTACACTGTATCGACGGGGTTTGTCGCGGACAAGATAGTTCTGCATAGGGACAATGTATATTCGTATTTCGGTGCGCCCGAAAGCTACAACAGCGAATACAATAATCAAATTGATATGCCGAATGATGCTGCCGATATTGAAACAGATGAAAGCGGTATAACAAAGACTTTTGAGCCGAAAGCGGTAATCGGCGCGGTAACAAAAGCAACAGACAAACTAACCGTTCCGTTATATGCTATAAGCGAAAGCTTGTCGGAAGCGGTTGTTGTAGCTGCAAGCTACGACGAAAACGGTGTTATGACATCTGTTGACTTTAAAAAGGTATCCTTTAATGAAGGCGAGGCTCAGACGGAACTGACACTCCCCGCGGACGCTGAAAATTACGCCGTAACGGTAATAGACGGCTTTACAAATATGCATCTTATCGCTCCTTACAAGAGTAACGGAACGATTGTAACTGACGCCGGATCGTCATATATGAAGGTGGTGACTGATTTAACGGAGTACGAAAGCAAGAAATCCGCAATAATAATTTCGGATAAAGCAATAACAGAGAATATACAGTCTGCCGACATTGCATATTTCTACGGCGGTGCAATAACCAACACACTGTATAAAAGCATACCGTTCACGGATAAGGGCGAGTACAATGTAAGAGTCGGCATTGACGGTGAAGAACCGATTGACGAAGCGGTAAGCACTGTTGTGAATATAGAGCCTGACAATAACGGAGCCAAGATAACGGAATACGAACAAAGCTTTGATGGCTATACACTGAATATATCTGATTGGGTACTCGGAACAAGCTGCGCCAAGACAAACCCGAATTTAACTATTGAAACAAAAAGCGGTGATGACAAATATTTAAAGCTCACTCAAAATAATACACAGGTTGCACAGACAATAGGCGCTTATAAAATTTTTGATGCAAATGACCGCGTTGATATAGCCGCAAACCCAAATCAGACCATTTCAGCAGATGTAATGTTCGGAAAAATGAACGGCAGCGGTTCGTGGGGAACAAGTCAGATTTCAATAGGCAGCAGCTCGCTTGCTAAGTCATCGGCATATTTCTCGTCCGGCGAACCCGATTACGGCGCGGCGAGTGACAGCGGACATATATTACTTATGCAATATGAAGGAGGCACAGGTAAGCTTACGATAAACGGACAGCTTATAGCGGAAGGCTCAAATAATTTTGCCGATAAATGGATAAATGTTTCAGCCGATGCTGACTTTACAAATAAGACGATAGATGCAACGGTTACGATTGAAGGCGGCGAGCCGGTAATATTCAAGGATTTACAGTTCTACGCGGAAAATAACATAAATGATATTGGTTCAATTTATCTCAGAGCCGCGAAACCGAACGGAGCCGTGTGCATAGATAACCTTGAAGTGTATACCACGACCGCCCCGCAGTACGCCATAAGCATAAACGCGGTAGACAGCTTGGAAAATCAGATTGAAGGAGCTGTTATTACTGTGAAGGACGAGTCAGGCAAGACCATTTTGTCTGAAGCAAGCGGAGATTTTGCCGGCAAATATATGCTCACAAAAGGAACATACACAATTTCCGCATCGGCTTTTGGATATAGCCCTGTTACAGATAGGGAGCTTGTACTTAACGAACGGCTTGACTCCAAGACTGTGACAATAGAGCTTGAAAAGCTTCCTGTTCAGCAATATACTGTAACATTTGATGCAAACGGCGGTAAAATAAACGGCAAAGATACCGATACCGTGGTGGTAAATGGCGGTGAAACGGTTACATCAATCACACCTACAAGAGAGCATTATAGCTTTGTGGAGTGGCAGCTTGACGGAGATGCATATAACTTTGAAACCCCTGTGACAGGCGATATAACACTTACAGCAGTATGGGAGATTGACAAGGTTACAGTATCATTTGACGCAGGCACAGGCGCAGACGCATTCATAAGCACTGATGCGTCAAGGCAGGTTGATTACAACACGGCAATCGGAAATCCTCCGACGCCAAATAACATTAAAGCAAACTATGCCTTTGCACATTGGTTGTCAGATCAGACAACATATTCAATTGATGAGGTTGCAGCTCTTGCTGTAACACAGCCGCTGAGCTTCCTTGCAAAATACACAATAACGGTAAAGCTTGACGGAAACGGCGGATTGTTTGGTAGCGACGAAACCACCACTGTTTCAAGACTTGAGGGAACAACTCTTGGTACTGTATCAGAGCCTGAAAAGACACACTACATTTTCACGGGTTGGAAAAAGGGCGGCGTGGATGTTAACGACATCACAACAGAGGTAATAACCGCTCCTGTAACCTATACAGCACAGTGGACGCATATAGAGCGTACCGTAACCTTTGACCTTAACGGCGGAGAAGTAGATAACTCTGCTGAAAATGTTGATGTTAAAGTAAATGACGGCGAAAAGGTAACACCTCCGTCTGTTTCAAGAGACGGCTATACCCTAAAGGGATGGAAGAAAGACAATGCAGATTTCGACCTTAACACTGAAATAACAGCAGACATCACGCTTGTTGCAGAATGGGAGGAAATTCCCGCAAACAGCTACAGTGTAACCTTTGACCTTAATGGCGCGTCCGTTTCGGTTCCGGCACAGACAGTGCAAGAGAACAATACTGTAACAGAGCCGTCAGCACCGGAAAGAACAGGTTACACCTTTAATGGCTGGCAGTTAAATGGCTCAGTGTATAATTTTTCAACCCCTGTTACAGGTAATATAACACTCACAGCACAGTGGACGATAAACCAATATGATGTCAAGTTTATGGACGGAGATACGCAGTTAGGCGAAACACAGTCCATTGATTATAACGAAACGGCAATCGTACCGCCTAATCCTGAAAAGATTGGCTACACCTTTGGCGGCTGGAGTACAACAGAGAACGGCACAACAGCGGCTCAAGATATAGCGTCAAATCCTGTGACATCAGCAGTGACCTATTATGCTATATGGACACCTACTGAGTACACAATAAGCTACTTTGACGCAGATGGTACAACTGCTATAAACCAAGAGCCTGCAAATTACACGATAGAGACGGACGATATAACACTGACAGCTCCGACAAAAGAAGGCTATACCTTTGAAGGTTGGTATGATAAT
>JAFQYK010000108.1 GCA_017406485.1 Clostridia bacterium | reverse complement strand
TACTCGCTCTTCAGAGCTCAGACTATCCCCGAAAAGCACGGCGGTATTATGACGCTGGGCAGTAAAGTTTTGCTCGGGATATTCAGAAAATATAAGACGCGCAAAAAGATTTGGAAATACGCCCAGAAGCGTATGACGAGTTACAGCCTTGACGACTGCGAGCTGATTTGCGAATTATGCGCGGGTCCGAGGATTATGAAAAACGAGTACCCGAAAGAGTATTTCGAGAGTGCTGTTGAGGTCGAATTTGAGGGCAAGAAATTCAAGGCTATGAACGGCTATGACGGTTACTTAAAGCTCGCGTTCGGCGAGGATTATATGACTCCCCCGCCCGAGAGCGAGAGAGTGCTCAACCACGATTTGGCTTATCTTGATTTGAACAAACCTTGCAAATAAAGGCTCTATGTCAATAGTTGGGGTAAACCCAATAAAATGAAATAATGTATTTAGGACAAGCGATGGCTAAGAAGCTGTCGCTTGTTTGATATTAAGTTGTTGTTTGTAAGCGAACATATGAAGAATACGATTGCGAAATCTATTAAAGTTTTGATAACCGTAAGCATTACGTTTAAGAACTTTGATTTTGTTGTTGCAGCCTTCGGTAAAACCGTTAGTAACCGGATTTGAAAAAGAGTTTAAAATGCCGGTAAGCCAATTAATCATTGTTTCAGCACATTTTTTAAATCTTGGTAAGCCGCAATCCAATGCAGAATCAATCCACTCAGACATAGCTTTTTTAGCAGAATCTCTGTCTTTGCAATCAAGTATTTTAAGAAATTCCTCTTTGTAAAAGTGAGCTGTTGATAAAGCAGGAGAAACATATAGCATAATATTAACCTGTTGTTTTTGTTCGTCTTTTAATTTATCAAAGCGTTTCATTAGAAGAAAACGTGATTTCTTAAAATACTTACGGTATTCTTTGCTTAAATCATTCTGAACTTCTTTCCTTACAGCATCAAAAGCCCAGAAGACTTGCCTTATCCAGTGGTATTTGTCAACAACCTGTTCAGCATTTTTAAAAAGTTTAGAAGCAAGGGAAGCGTAAGGCTTCCACATATCACTTACAAAAGTTTGTATGTTATCGCGTTCCGATTTCTCAAAATTGAGGAAATATGTTATCAAATAGCTTTCATATCGTTTTGGGAGGATATCCAATACCACTTTGTTAACAGGATCAGTTATGATACACTGATATTTTTCTTTGTTTGTATTGCCCTTAAATTCGTCTATTGACAATGTGGTAGGCAGTTGCTTGGGAGCGTAAGAAACTAAATCAAAAACTCTCATAACAGTTGTTGTTGATAAATCAACCTTTTTACCAACGCTTGTGAAAGATACTTCATTTGCGAGTTCGTTAATGATGTGAGCTGAAAGTCGGTTAGTCATCCTGTGATAACGTGGCAGGAATTTGTTTTGCTCATAAAAGCGTTTCCCGCACTGGCAGCGATACCTACGCTTTCTTAAATGTATTATTAACTTCTTTCCGAAAACCGGTATATCCTTAATTGACTGTTCACGGTAATCGTGAATCTTGTCTGTTGATTCGCCGCAGCAAGGACATTTGTGAGGTTTTCGCTGCATTTCACCGTAAATATGTATTTCTTTTTCATTATCTTCAACTTTTGTGATGATTAGGTCTTGCAATCCAACGAGTTTTTCTGTAAAATTTGTGTAGAGCATATTGCTTCCTCCGTTTCGTGGTTTCTCGTCAATTCCATTTTAACGGATTTGTAGCAAATATGCTCTACTTTTTTACATTTTTTTATAATTATTTTTTGTAGGCTCTATTTGTTACCCCAACTTTCATTATAGAGCCGATTTTTATTGGATATATACTATCGCGGTACGCTTGAACGC
Source organism: Clostridia bacterium (assembly GCA_017406485.1). GTDB lineage: Bacteria > Bacillota > Clostridia > UBA1381 > UBA1381 > Hominilimicola. The sequence continues at coordinate 666 of JAFQYK010000108.1, read as the reverse complement.
GGTCGCGATTTTTACAATCGCGGAATAGACAAGGCTGATGCAATAGCCGTAAATTATAATTTGCAAGTCGCCCTTTACAACGCCCACACCTATGAGCGATACGGCGACCAACACGCTGATTCTTCCCGTCACTAGCTTTACCTTCCAGTTTGACGCCTTCATTCTCAACGATTCATGTGCTCTGAGGATATCCACGAAGCCTGTAAATGCGTAAATGACCAGAAGATATATGATAATGACAACCTCGCCCATAAACGCGATTGTCGTTGTAAACAACGCAAGATCAAGCGCGATTACCGCCTGGCACAAAATGGACTTGCCGCCCACCATATGCCGCGCCATTCTGAAATAATAGAACAGCAGTCTGAACCCGTACACAAACATAAGTACGCTGACAACCGCGGCTATAAGAGGATAGCTGTACTTCGGCATAGTGAGAATCATCACCGCGAAGAGTATCATAAAAATGCCGGATACTATATTTTTTACACGCTGAAAATGACTCATACTTTATCCTCCCTTACGAGAGATTTAAACGCTTTGATTCCTTTGAACCCTTTGTCCTCATAATCAATTGAGTAACCCGCAAGCTTGCTCCCCGAATTGTAAATCTTGTTTGTTACCATACTTTTTTGAGAGAGCGCGGCGAGAATGAATTTGCCGAGG
>JAFQYK010000107.1 GCA_017406485.1 Clostridia bacterium | reverse complement strand
TAAGTACCGGATTCTTTTCGTCCATGACCGATATAATCATATAGCTTGCCGTCCTGTCATACGCAAGCCGCTTATCCTCCTCCGACGGACGCGAGGGGCTTTCGGGGTGCGAATGGAAGTTGCCGAGCGGCATATAGCCTTTTTCGCGCATATCCTTTACCGCCGCAAGCTGATCCTTTGGGTTCATCGAAAAATGCTCGTTACTGTGGTCGATATTTTCAAGCTGGTATACCTCTTTTATCGTTTTTACATCGCCTTCTGTCGTGCCGCTGATAAGTCCGCATATCTCCTCCGGTCTGCCGTTAAGCGCGGCGGCTTCTATTTTCTTATACAATTCAATCGGTAATTTAATCATTTACTCCACCTCACACAAGATTTTCGGCTTTTAAAAGCCGTTCGTTTTCCGCAAGATAGCGTGAAAACACGTAAATCATAGCTAAAAGCCCTCTGTCGTCTATTTCCTCGCAAAAAATTTTATTTCGCGTTATATAGCCCTTTTCTCTGCCGTTTATCGTTATATCGAATTTGTTAAGCCCTGTACGTTTAACTGCTATTTCGCCGAAAAAGCTCTCCGCTTCGATATAGTATTCTATCGGCGAAAAGGATAACAGATTTCTAAGACGTATTCCTCCAAGCTGTTTTTCAGTCCACGCATAAAATGTGTTCCCCGTTTCGTGTTCGGTAAAAATATATTTTATGCGGCTGTCAAGCGGCTTCGGGTCAAGACCGATAGTGAATATCGCTTTGCCGTCTGTATTGCTTATATATCTGCTTTTTTTAAGAAGCGGCGTTGAAACGGTGTATATTACGTTATCGTTTTCGCTGATTGTGGTTTTTAAAAATCCGCGCTTAATGCCAAGCTCCATCGTCTGCCCCTCCTTTTTACTTTAAAACAATTTCTCTGTACGTTCCGAAATTCACCCACTTTGAAAAGAATTCACTGTCGTTTTTACGCTCGTTATATTCCCTTAAAAGCGTCTGTATTTCCTCGTTGCTTTTTGCCTTTATCTCAAAGCCGCGTCCGTTTATCACAGGTACACCGCCGTATGTGTAGTTTTCGGATTTCAAAATCTCCGTCACCTTTTTATCGCGTATCTTAACGGCTACCCTGTCGCGGAGTACGATTATGTCAAAGCTGCCGGGGTATGAGTAGCTTTCGCCCTTTACCGGAATTTCATCGCCTACGGTGTAGGTGTTTGCAACGGTTCTGTATTTCAAAACAGAAAAACTCTCGGTGTCATAGCGGAATTCCTCAAATATATCGCCGCGCGCTTCTAAATCGCCCCATTTAAACGAAGCCTTATCGGCGAACGCGCCGCCCTTTTCGCTGAGCGATCTAACTACACCGCAGGCGGAGGTCATATTTGTGACGCGGTCTATAAGGATTAGCTCGCCGAGTGTTTTATGCTCGTCAAAACGGTCAGCTACGATTGCCTCGGTTAAAAGTATCTCGCATACCGCGATACCGTTTTTGGTAAGCGTTTCAGCCTTGATATGCTCGCCTGTGTTTACATCAACGGCGTAATTTATTTTTGTAACCACGCCGGATATGGTTTTTGTGCCGAGCTTTATAAGGTAGTCCTTGCCGACAGCAAGCGGCACGTCATCCATCCACAAAAGCGAAACAGTAAGCCTTTTATACGCGGCTATATTTGTGCCTTTTACCAGTACGCAGCCGCGCGATACATCAACCTCTTTGTCAAGCGTAATTGTGACCGGCTGCCCTTTAAACGCGCTGTCTGACAATTTATCACCTATTAGTATTTCCTTTATATGTGCCCTTTCACCGCTTGGAAGCGCGGTTATTTCTTCGTCAACATTTACGATGCCGCTTTCAATCTGTCCCTGAAAGCCGCGGAAGGTGTGGTTTGGTCTGCATACGCGCTGTATGGGCAGGTAAAAGCCCTGTTCCTCGTTTTTCTCGGTTACATCTACATTTTCAAGGTATGTAAGAAGCGGTTCGCCTGTGTACCAGGGTATGTTTTCGGATTTTACCGTTACATTGTCGCCCTCGGTCGCCGACAGCGGAATTATCTTTACATTTTCAAGCGATAATTCTTCTTTAAGCACGTTTATCTGTTTTTCTATTGCGTTAAATTTTGCCTTGTCATAGCCGATCAAGTCCATCTTATTTACGGCAAATACAAAGTATTTTATTCCCATCAGGCTGCAAATCCGCGCGTGTCTGCGCGTCTGCACCAGCACGCCCTGCGAAGCGTCAACAAGTATTACCGCGAGGTCTGCAAACGACGCGCCGACCGCCATATTACGCGTGTATTCCTCGTGACCGGGTGTGTCAGCAACTATAAAGCTGCGGTTATCGGTCGTAAAATAACGGTACGCAACATCTATCGTTATACCCTGTTCGCGCTCCGCCATAAGACCGTCAAGGAGAAGCGAATAATCAATCGAACCGCCGCGGCTGCCTACCTTGCTGTCAAGCTCCAAAGCCTTTTCCTGATCGGCGTATAGCAGCTTACTGTCGTAGAGGATATG
>JAFQYK010000106.1 GCA_017406485.1 Clostridia bacterium | reverse complement strand
ATGTGAAATTGAAGCAGATGAACCCGAGACTACTCCCACACCTACGCCAGAGCCTGATGAACCCACACCACCTGTCACAGGCGGTGCTATAGTTAAAGTGTCATCTGGTGTTGCATCGGCAGGTAACACTGTTGATATTACGGTTGATTTATCTAACAATGAAGGTTTTGCAAATCTTGGAATACAGATATCTTATGATTCAGATGCATTAACCTTAATTTCTGCATCAAATAATTCTGACGTGGGTGCCACCTATACTTCAGCACAGAACTTATCTGCAAACCCATTCAATATTGGCTGGGACAGCACAAGTAATGTTACATACAACGGCAATCTTGCCACGCTAACATTCAGGATAAATGACAGCGCCGAAGACGGTACATATCCTATCACGGTAAGTTATTATAAGGGTATTAGCGGTAATTACATAGATGGCGAAGATGTGAACTACGATGCAGATTTCAATTCACTTAATCTTAACTATGTGAATGGTATAATAACTGTGTCGAGCCATATTGCAGGTGATATTAACGGCGATGGCAAGGTGAACAATCAAGATGGCACATTCCTGCTCCGTCATCTTGCAGGCTGGAATGTTAATGTTGACGATTCGGTTCTTGATATAAATGGTGACGGTAAAGTGAATAGCAAGGACGGTACTTTGCTTTTGCGGTATCTTGCGGGCTGGTCAGTAACTATACAGTAAGGAGGCATAGGAATGAAAAGGCTTTTATCATTGAGTATCGTATTTGCTATCCTTATGTCGCTATGCAAATTTTCCGCAAATGCTGCAGGAATGACTGTGACAGTCGGAACAGCGTCATGTTTGGCAGGAGAGACGGTGTCAATTCCGATTGCCTTGTCGGGGAATACGGGATTTTCAAATCTCGGCATTGAAATAGAATACGATGAGACTTTTTTGACGCTTACCAATATTACGGCAGGTCAAACAGGCGCAACATACACGGCGGCGCAGAGTATTGCGGCAAATCCATATAATATGGTTTGGAACAGCACAAGTAACAACTCATTCAACGGGACGATTGCTACACTTGATTTTGAAATAGCGGCTAATGCTGCTTTAGGCGGCTATCCAATTACATTGAGTTATTACAAAGGACGCAACGGTGATTACGAGGATGGCTCGGATGTTAACTATGATGAGGATTTTAATGCACTTAATCTGACATATGTGAGTGGTAGTGTAGAAGTTGTATCTTCTATGCCAACACCAACAACCAATCCGTCAGCTACAACAGTTCCTGACCCAACAGCAACTCCGACCTCAAGTCCGTCCGTTGTAGAACCTCCGAATCCTCACGTTATAAGAAATAACAGTATATCAATCACAGATATTCAAAATAACCCATTAGAGTTCAATGCAAACCTATACTCAGATGTACATATAACAGGATTTGCTATTGCAGCTGTGTACGATATTAACGGTGTGCTAATTGCTGTAAAGTGCTATGATGCAGCTTCTGAAGTCCCCTTCTCGTTCTCGGATATTCAAAATGCTGAAAATGTAAAGGTGTTCTGGTGGGACAGTATTGGCGGCATGACGCCGCAAGCCAATACTAAAACAGTGATTTTGTAAATGTTGAATAAGACGATGGGGATATGAATTGGCTTTCATATCCTCATTTACTATATGATTATTGCGTTCATATTCAGTTTGTGATATTATAAGTATCAACAACAAGGGCTGTTGCGGTATTATGCGTATTGCATCTATAAGATTATACTTCAAGGAAAACCTTGAAGTATACGACTTGATAATGGAGATTGCGGAAGCTTTGTTTAATGATTGTTGTATGAGTGAATATAGCGATTATTATGATGAGACTTGCAACTAAAAAATATATAAATATGAGTTATGCTTTATAAGTAGTTTGTAAAACACATATTCAATATTCGACAACACGTTCATATCATTGTCGAAATTTTGTTCAAATTCCCGTCGTGGGAATTCGTAACATTATTCGACATTGCAGTTATAGCTTTGTCGTATTTTTGTTCAAAGTCCACTCAGCGGACTTTGATCCACCATTCGACAAAAACATATTCAGCACAAAGCATTTTCCCCCAAGGGGAAAAATCACCATATTTTTCCAAATTGCAACTAACACTGATTTAATGTTACAAAAAAATATCGTACTTTTACGCCAAAAAAATAGCTTGACACTGCGGTTTTTGAGCGTTACAATGAAATTACAATAGCTATTGAAATTCAAGAAGAAGGAGGACACAAACAATGAAAAGACTTATAACTTTTGTTACTTCAATGGTAATTACAGCAGCGAGTGTTATATCAGCGCACGCGGCGGAAATACCGTTTGAGTCAGCGCCCGAAAACGCAACAGCAGAGCAGATTTATATCGTGCAGAACCTCATAGGTGACATTCTTGATGAGGTGGAAGCCGGAAATCTTGGTTACGGTTTAGCCTCCGGCTATGCAAACGCAAGGATACGTGAGGCAGTAATCGCAGGTCAGACGAACGGATATGGCTATGGAATACTGTCGCCTATATCTCAGAATGCTATCCGTGACGCGAGGAATATTCTGCTGCGCCCCGATGTGTATGCTCAGTATGAGGCATATCTAAAGGTATTGCTTGCAGACATTATATCGGATGTGACAAACGGCAGAGATTACGCTGAAGCATGCAAGGCGGCATATACGAGGATTTGTCAATCCATT
>JAFQYK010000105.1 GCA_017406485.1 Clostridia bacterium | reverse complement strand
GCCGAGAACGAGAGCTTTGACGCGGAGATACGCAAAAAGGCCGGTGATAAAATTCTTGCCGTTGCGGACAATGTGCAGAAGGAAAATGAAATTGAAGGTATAGCGCGTTCAAAGGGTTACAGCGAGATTTGTGTGTATGTTGACGCCGGCGACGCAAATGTGATGGTGCGTAAGGACGGCTTTAACGATGAAGATGTGTTAAAGCTTACCGAGATTGTCACAGATCAGCTTAAAATTTCAGCGCAAAATGTAAAAATAGTTGAAGTTAAATAAAATATGTGATACAATATATTATCATAAATAATTTTCGGAAGAAAAATGTAATGGAGGTAGCGGTATGGACGAGGAAATCAAGAACGAAGCAATAAATGAAGAAATTACTGCGCAGGAAGTTGTGGCTGCGAATGAAGGCGCTTCCGGTGAAGAAGAGGTCGGCAATATCAAGATTTCGGTTGATGTTGTTTCAACGATTGCCGGTATTGCGACAAACGAGATAGAGGGCGTTGCGGGTATGTACGGAACGTTCGCCGGCGGCATTGCGGAAATGCTCGGCGCGAAAAAGAGTCCGTCAAAGGGCGTAAAGGTTGACCTTAACGGAAAGAGCGCAACAATTGACCTTTATATTGTGGTGGATTATGGTGTGAGAATACCCGAGCTTGCGTGGGAGGTTCAGGAAAACGTCAAGAACAATATCGAAACAATGACCGGTCTTGACGTGCAGAAGGTAAATATCCACATCGAGGGCGTTAGCTTTGAAAAGGAAAAAGCCGCTCCCGAAAAGAACGATGAACCCGCACCGGAGGACGACAGCTTTGAGGAAATCACGGATTGATTTAAAACCGCCTTGCGGCGGTTTTTTTGTAGCCTGAAAAGCTGTCTTGACACCTGCCTTGACAACTGACAACACATATGGTATACTATTAAAAATACTCTGAAGGAGAAATCGTGTAAAAAATAAGCTTCGCATATCACCACTTTTTGCCGAGGGCAGTACACTAGTACGGCACCATCGGCTGCAAAGCGGCAATTCAACGGTTTTGTGTATACGCAAAACTTGCGAAGCAACTTTTGCCATAGGCAAAAGCGTATGACTCGCTTCTTTTTCACACAAAAATTATGTCGCGGACTGGCGGCGGAATGGAGATTACTATGAACGATATGATAAAGGAAACAGAACAATTGAAAAAGGAGAAAAACGCGGTAATTCTCGCGCATTACTATGTGCCGGACGAGGTGCAGGAGATTGCCGATTATATAGGTGACTCGTATTATCTTGCGAAGGTTGCAACGCAGGTGAACGCGGATACTATTGTATTTGCGGGCGTTTCATTTATGGGTGAGAGCGCGAAGATTTTGAACCCCGATAAGACAGTTCTGATGCCGGATATACTTGCCGACTGTCCGATGGCGCATATGGCTGACGTGGAAAAAATCGAGGAAATGCGCGCTAAGTATGACGATTTGGCAGTTGTCTGTTATATAAACTCAACCGCGGAGCTAAAGTGCCACAGCGACGTATGCGTAACCTCGTCAAACGCGGTAAAAATAGTAAAGGCGCTGCCCAACAAAAACATCTTCTTTATCCCTGACGAAAACCTTGCAAGACACGTTGCCGAGAAGGTGCCGGAAAAGAATTTCATATTCAACAAGGGCTTCTGCCACGTGCACGTATCGGTAACGCCGGAAAACGTCAGGGCTATAAAGGAAAAGTATCCCAACGCCCTTGTTGCTGCGCATCCCGAATGTAAGGAGGAAGTGTTGAAATTAGCCGACTATATCGGCTCCACCTCCGGCATAATCGACTACGCGACAAAGACGGATAACGAGGAATTTATAATCTGCACAGAAAGCGGAGTAGGCTACGAGCTTCGCACGAAGAACCCGGACAAAAAATTCTACTTTGCCGGAACTAAGTTTTTCTGCCCGAATATGAAGCGTAATTCAGTAGAAAAGATTTTGCACGTATTAAAGACGGGCGAAAATGAGGTACACGTTTCGGACGAGGTGCGCGAGAAGGCGCTGAAGCCTCTTAATCGTATGTTAGAGTTAGCGAAATAAATTAAGGAGACATCTATGAAGACTGACATAGTAATCGCCGGCTGCGGCGTGAGCGGACTGTACGCCGCGCTGAACTTGCCGCGCGACAGGAAAATAGTAATTGTGTCAAAGGATGCACTCGACAAAAGCGACTCGTTTTTGGCTCAGGGCGGTATATGTGTGCTAAAGGACGAGAGCGACTACGACAGCTATTTTGAGGACACAATGCGCGCCGGACATTATGAGAATAATAAGCAGTCGGTGGATATAATGATACGCTCGTCGCAGGACGTAATATCCGACCTTGAAAAGGTTGGCGTGCGCTTTACGAAAAATGAAAAAGGCGAGTTTGTCTACACCAAGGAGGGTGCGCACTCGACACCCAGAATACTTTTTCACGAGGACATAACGGGTAAGGAAATTACGTCGCACCTTCTTGAGGCGGTAAAAAAACTCGATAACGTAACGCTTATCGAGTACTTCACCGTTGTGGATATAATTGAGAAAGACGGCGAATGCAGGGGCGTAATCGGTCACAACAAAAACGGAGAAATGACCAGCATAGCCGCCGACTATACAATCCTTGCCACGGGCGGCATAGGCGGCATATACACAAACTCAACCAACTACCGCCACCTTACGGGCGACGCTTTGGCGATTGCGTTAAAGCACAATGTAAAACTGCAGCATATAGACTACATTCAAATCCACCCCACCACGCTTTTCAGCCACAAAAACGGCAGACGTTTTTTGATTTCGGAATCGGTACGCGGCGAGGGCGCTATACTGCTTAACGACAAGGGCGAACGCTTTACTGATGAATTGCAGCCGCGCGACGTTGTTTCGCAGGCTATATGGGAGCAGATGGAAAAGGACGGCAAGCCTCACGTGTGGCTTTCGATGAAGCCGATAAGTGAAAAGGAGATAAAGGAGCATTTTCCGAATATCTACAAGCACTGTCTTGACGAGGGGTATGACGTCACGAAGGAGCCGATCCCCGTTGTGCCGTCACAGCATTATTTTATGGGCGGAATTGACGTCGATATGTACAGCAAGACATCAATGGACAGGCTTTACGCTGTCGGTGAAACGGCGTGTAACGGCGTACACGGCAAAAACCGCTTAGCGAGCAATTCCCTTCTTGAAAGTCTTGTGTTTGCAAAACGCGCCGCAAAGCAAATCACTGAAACGTATACGGAAACGGATAAAAAAGAGGTTCTTGTACCGGACGGCGCGTATAAGAATTACAAGCGTCTATATAAAACCGCGGTCAGAACCGCTATAGAAAAGGAGCAGAAAAACAATGAATAATATAACGATGCAGCTAAATGCGGACGAGCTTATTATGAGCGCCCTCCGTGAGGATATAACGAGCGAGGATATAACGACAAACTCCGTAATGAGGGAGTACCAACAGGGCGAAGTGGATTTAATCTGTAAGCAGGACGGTATTATTGCGGGGCTTGAAGTGTTTAAGCGCACCTTTGAACTTCTTGACAGTGACACCGAGGTTGTTTTAAACGCCAGGGATGGCGATGCGGTTAAAAACGGCGATAAATTAGGCGTTGTACGCGGCGATATACGCGTGCTTTTGTCGGGCGAGAGAACGGCGCTTAACTACCTGCAGCGAATGAGCGGTATTGCGACCTATACAAACTCAATCGTAAAGCTCTTGGAGGGCAGTAAAACAAAGCTATTGGACACAAGAAAAACCACACCGAATATGCGCGTGTTTGAAAAGTACTCGGTTAAGGCGGGCGGCGGATATAACCACCGCTATAATTTAAGCGACGGTATTCTTTTGAAGGACAACCATATAGGCGCTGCCGGCGGCGTTAAAGAGGCTGTTCAAATGGCGAAGGAGTACGCGCCGTTTGTAAGAAAGATTGAGATAGAGGTTGAAAACCTTGATATGCTAAAGGAAGCGTTAGAGGCCGGCGCGGATATAATTATGCTTGATAATATGAGCGTTGAGGATATGAAAGAGGCCGTAAGATTGGTGGCCGGCAAGGCGGAAACCGAGTGCAGCGGCAACGTCACAAAAGAAAATGTTGCGCGTCTTGTTGACATAGGCGTTGACTATATTTCAAGCGGCGCACTGACGCACTCCGCGCCTATCTTAGATTTATCACTGAAAAATCTTCACGCTATATGAGGTGCATAGTGTGAAAGAACGAAGTTCTTTCGCATCCTATTTGTCCTTGAACGAAGTGAAAGGATGGCTGATTACAATGAACACTGATGAAAGAAGAAAGGAAATACTGCGCCTTATAACCGAGAGCGCCGCGCCGCTGTCGGGAAGCGCGCTTGCTAAAAAGCTCGGCGTGTCGCGTCAGATAATTGTGGGTGACATTGCGCTTTTGAAGGCGGCGGGCAATGAGATAATCGCCACAAGCAAGGGCTATATCATAAGCGACCCGAACGCCTGCATACGTGTATTTAAGCTCCACCACACAAATGAGCAGACCGAGGACGAGCTGACGACCATAGTTGACCTCGGCGGCACAATTATTGACGTGTTTGTTTGGCACAGGGTATACGGTAAGGTTGAAGCAAAGCTGAATATTTCCTCGCGCCGCGATGTGGCGAAGCACATTGAAGGCTTGCGCAGCGGCAAAAGCGTGGAGCTATTAAACCTCACAAGCGGCTACCACTACCACACCGTAAAGGCGGACAGTGAGGAAACTCTCGACCTTATCGGCAGGACGCTCGAAGAAAAGAACTATATCGCGCCGGAAATATAAGAAGGAAACAGGGAAAGGCTTCATAGGAAGCTTTTTTCTTTTTCTTGATTTTTACATATATTTGTGGTATAGTGTAAGTTGAAATAGTATGCAGCGGACGAAAGGAAATAGATATGAAAAAGCAAACGAGAAGCGAGGCGCGTGACGCGGCTTTTACGCAGGTGTTTCAGATGGAGCAGCACAGCGAGGATATGGGCGTTATTATGGATGAATTGTTAAAGGCGCGCCCGGAGTGCGAGCAGAACCTCGGCTATATAACGGCTGTCGTTGACGGTGTCAGGGAGCACGCAGATGAGATAGACGGGCTTATCTCAAAAAATCTGAAGAAGGGCTGGTCGCTTCGCCGCATATCAAAAACATCGCACACTGTTTTGAAAATCGCAATATTTGAAATGAAGTATATGGACGATGTACCGGCAAAGGTTGCCGCAAATGAGGCGGTGGAGCTTGCGAAGCGTTACGGTGACGAAAGCGACCCGGCATTTGTAAACGGCGTGCTTGCAAGCGTGATTAAAGAAATAGGATGAGTACGTTAGGATTTGACACGAGCAACTATACTACCTCGGTTGCGTTTACCGACGGCAGGACGGACAAAAGCGTAAGGCAGATTTTATCCGTTAAAGAAGGCGAACGTGGTATAAGGCAATCGGACGGCGTGTTTCAGCATATGAAGCTATTGCCGGAGCTTTTTGAAAAGCTAAATGCGGATATGAAGGACGTTACTGCTATCGGCGTCAGCACGCGGCCGAGGACGGTTGAGGGCTCATATATGCCGGTGTTTCTCGCAGGCTACGGCTACGCGCGAGTCGCGGCAAAAACGCTTGGCGTACCGCTTTATGAGTTTTCACATCAGGATGGTCATATTATGGCAGGTATCTATTCTTGCGGCGCGTTTGAGCTTCTTGAAAAGCCGTTTTTGTCTGTTCACCTTTCGGGCGGCACAACGGAGATTTTGAGAAGCGAATACAAGGGTATGAACTTCGCAAATAAAATCCTGGGCGGCACAAAGGATATAAGCGCAGGTCAGTTTATAGACCGCGTCGGCGTGAGAATGGGGATGAAATTCCCCGCAGGGAAGGAATTGGAACAGCTTGCGCTTACTGCCGAAAAGGCAGAAAAGCTGCCTGTTTCTGTTGACGGAACTATGGTGAGCTTTTCGGGCGTGGAAACAAAGACGATACAGATAGAAAACAAAACCGACAGGGAAAGCCTTGCTCTGGGCGTTCTGGAATGTGTTCGCGATACGCTCACAAGGGCGATAAACAACGCGGTAATGGAAACAGGCATACACGACATTTTAATTGTGGGCGGTGTCGCGTCAAACGGTATAATACGCAAGGGCTTTTCGGAAAACCTTGACGGCACGGCATATTTTGCAAAACCG
>JAFQYK010000104.1 GCA_017406485.1 Clostridia bacterium | reverse complement strand
CGGATAGGTCGGGTCAAGCGGAAGATAACCGCCGCAAGCCTTTAAAACGCCCAGCGCGCAAATTGCCATATATTCGCTTCTGTCAATAAGTATGCCTGCAACCGTTTCACGGTCAATGCCGTTTTCGCGCAGATACAGCGCAAGGCTGTCGGTTATTTCATCAAGCTCCTTATATGTAAGTCTTTTATCACCCGAAACAACCTCAATATGGCCGGGATTTGCCGCAGCATTTTCGCGAAAAAGCTCTACAACGGTTTTCAATTCGCCGTAATCGTATTCGGTTTGATTAAAGGAATTTACATCGTTATATACGGCATCATCCGCAAGCTCCACCTCATCAAGACTTTCTTTTGTCATAAAATCATTGACTGCCTTGATATACGCATTCGCCATATAGCTGATAAGTCCCTCGCTGTATTTATAGGAGTGATACTTTATGTCAAGATTATATTTGCCGCCGCCCAAGTCCGAAACCTCAAAAATAAGCGCGGCTGTTTCAACGTGCGCATCATCATAAATCCGCTCTGTCTTTATATCAAGCCCGCGTGCCGCTTCATATTCAAGGATTTTTCCCTGATAAGCGAAGTTTATATCGTAAGCCAGTCCGTGTTCCTCTGCCGCGTCCGGAAGTGTATAAATGCTATGCTCGCGTCCAAGCATTACCTGCTCATTCTGTTCCTTTAAAAATTCCGCGATACTGCTTTTACCATCAAGCTGCGTTACAAAAGGTAAAATTCTGACAAGACACGAAACAGAGCGAGCATTCTGTTCGTTACGCGCACTGTAGGTAGTGTTTATAACAGATTCAGCGCTGAAGTTGTAGCGCGCTATAAGGAAACCGAACACCGTTGTAAAAAAAGATGTTGTAGAAATGCCGAGATTGTGCCTTAAAGATTTAAACTTATCCGCGTCTGCACAAAATTCCTTGCTAAAATAAGCCTGCTTGGGAGTATCACCGTAGGTGTCGGGCGCAGGCAGGCAGTCTGGCTCCACGCCACCCAAAACCCCTCCGAAATATTCCTTTGCCTTCAGGAATGCTTCGGAATTTCTTTGCCCTGTTTCTTCACTGTAAATAGCGGCTATATCAAATTTTTCTGCGCTGAGCTCCTCGCCGTTATACGCCTTCGCTATATCCTCCGCAAGAATATGCCACGTTGTTCCATCTGCAACAATATGGTGAATGTCATAGAAAATAAAATCACCATCGGGTGTTTTGTACACCTCATAGCGCGACAGTCTATCCTTGCCGGGGACAAACGGTCTTACGAGTCTTGGCTTTATTCTATCAAATTCCTCTGACGTTACGGTTTTTACATCTACGGTCTGGGGTCCGTCAATAATGAGCGCGGCGTCTCCGTTCTTGTCCTCGCCAAGAACCGCGCCTAAAGCCTCGTGCACAGTGAGCGTTTTATTTACAGCCTCAATAAGTTTATCCGTGTCAACGTCCTTGCCAATCGTTCCCAACAAGGGCAAGTTGTACATTGTTGATTTCTCGTCGGCTAAGCAGTCTGCGTACATCGCCATCTGCGAACGCGTCAGCTTGATTTCTTTTTTCATACTCCGGCATCCTTTCTCAGTTTGTTTCAAGTAATTTCTTTAGTGTTAAAATATTCTGTCCATCCCTGTTTTCGTATAAAACTTCGTCCATAATCTGTTTTACCATAAATACGCCCATTCCGCCCATCTCTCTTTCTTTTATGGGAATAGTTATGTCGGGATCATCACCCTGAAGCGGGTTGTATGGCTTTCCGCTATCTACAAAGATTATGGTGAGCATATGGGAACATTCAGATATTTCTATCCCTATTTCAACCGTCCCTATATTGTCGCCATATGCATAATAGCATATATTTGAATATATTTCCTCAACAGCGATTTCAATCTGCATTGAATCGCCAACCGTCAAATCCAGTCCGTTAAGGTTATCATCAAGAAAAGCAGCTACTTCCTTTAACTTTCCGATAGTCGCTTCTATACTGAGCTTCTTCATTTTATACTGTCCTTATCATACGGTTGGCACATCTACTATTGAACTGAACCCCGTCATTTTGAAAATTTCAAAAACCTCTGTTGAAGGGTTTATTATACTGATTTTTTCCTTTTCATCCTTTTGCACCCTCATTATAAGGCGAAGTCCGGCGGACGAAATGTACTCGAGTTTTTCCGCGTTCAGAACCAGTCTTTCGTGTGGATATGCCTTTCCTATCTCATCAAACTCCCCGCTTATCTCGGCAGCGTTTGACGAGTCAATTCTGCCCTCCATTTTAACCTCCAGCACGTTTCCTTTGAGTTCACCAGTCAACATTTTTGTATCCTCCTTAAAATTATTTTAATCTTTTAACGCATAGTACAGTCGTATCGTCAAATCTTGGTGCGTCCTTGACGAACGAAGCTATGGTGTCTTTTACATTGTTTATTATTTCTTCCGGCGATGCATCCGGTGCTTTATTGAGTGCTTCCGTCATTCTTGTCATTCCAAGCCGGTTGTGTGCGCTGTCCTCTGCGTCCGGCACTCCGTCCGTGTATACAAAAAGCGTGCCTTTTTTATCTATGGTAAAGGTATAGTCTGCAAATTTTTGATTTTCCACAAGCCCGAGCATTGTTCCGTGCGGATCATCATTGTAGATTTCAAATTTATCTCCATTCTTTATGGCCGGATATTCGTGTCCTGCATTTGAAGCTATTACTTTTCCGGTAGAAATCTCCATAATACCGAGCCATACTGTCACAAACATAAAAGAGTCGTTGTTTGCGCATAACTGATTATTCACAAATTCCAGTATCTCGCTCGGTTTTCCGCCCATAAGCGCGCGGTTTTCTATGAGAATTTTTGCCGACATCATAAACAGCGCCGCGCCTACTCCCTTATCCGAAACATCAGCTATGACCATTGCGAGGTGATCATCGTCTATTAAGAAAAAATTGTAAAAGTCACCGCCAACCTCCAGGGCGGGCGTCATTGACGCATATACGTCAAACTCATCTCTTTCCGGAAACGCAGGGAACTTCTTCGGAAGCGAGCTTTGCTGTATCTGACGCGCCACATCCAGCTGCGTCGCAATTTTTTGCTGCGACTTAGTGACTTCCGTAAGATGCTCCATATACTGCAGAGTTTCGGTAGTCATTTTATCTATAGATTGGGCAAGTATGCCGATTTCATCACTGTGGGTTATCCTTGTTGTAAGCCTTCTTTCCGGCTCGCTTGTTTCCCTGGCGAAACGCTCCGCCTCCTTGGTGATTATTTTTATCGGTTTTAAAAGACGCGCATTAAGATACACCGCATACAAAACCGCTACGAGTATAGTAAGCACAAGCATAGCTACCGCAATATTCCAAACATATTCAGTTCTTCCTGTATCAAGCGCCGACATCGGCTTCTGAACGCAAAGTATTGCTACAACCATATTGTCGTACTCAACGGGCACAAGCTCGGTTATATGCGAGCCGGAATCTATAATACCCGTGTCGCGAATCACTGTCGCGCGTTTATCTTTACCCTCAAAAATACGCCTATAGGCTTCCTTGTAGTCGTCATTTGTTGTTTCCTTCACCGTGCCTATTTCATAACGTTCAAAGTTGTTGTTTTCATTTGCGGTGTTATATATGTGGGTTACGTGACTGTAATCTGCGTCCGGAATTACAACGTATATAAAAGTAGCATTTTGAGTGTTACAGAGTTTACCAATTGCTTTCAGCGACCTTTGGTATTCAGGATTTTCGCCGCCTTCGTCTATGTATTGCTTAAGCTTTGAGCCGTCTACAAGTTGGGTTGCTGTGTTTGCTGTCAGATAGGCGCTTTCCGAATACTGCTCTAAAAGTACATCGGTAAATGAGCTATAACCTATCCATCCTGCAATCCATATAACTATAATGAATACCACAACTATTCCGGATATGATACTTACAGCCAGATTGCCGCGATGTTGCTTCGGTTTCATACTGTCTGCCCCCTTCGCTTGATTTTAAACAAACACGTTATATTATATAATAACATATATCCCTTATCTTATCAAGCAAAAATACCTATTTTTTTGTCAATTGGCTGGATATTTTTGTATTTTTACAACAAAAAAAACAGACACATCTGTCTGTCCTTCAAGATATTAAATTCCAAAAACCGTTCGTGAACCATTTATCCGTATTTGCCTACCCTCCCAACAAAAATCTTCTGATGAAGCCGCAATTACAAAAAAACTCAAGCAACTTTTTATAAAACACTTGCAATTTCTTCTTTTTTTTGATATAATGGATAAGTGATTTGCGGATATGGCGGAATTGGCAGACGCGCATGATTCAGGTTCATGTGAGGCGACTCGTGCAGGTTCAAGTCCTGTTATCCGCACCAATATTTGTTCACTCACAGAACAAAACACAAGCCGGAACTTGATGTTCCGGCTTGTGTTTTCTTATCATATAGGAAATTACTACTGTTTAATTGTAATTATCTACAAGCAAAATGTCATCTTATTTCTGCGCCCGCAGACGTTGCTTCGACAGAAGTTTTTATTCAGCCAGTTTTCCGCCGAGCTGCACAAATGCCGCGTCAATCTGATGGTCGTTCATTACATCCAAATCAGCGGACGCCTCATCTATACGTCTTTGTGTTGTCGCATCCAGCACACCGTAGGAAAAGATATTGTTCGCACTCTGAAACGCCTTTATTGCCTCAAAGAGGTCATAATCATAGACGTCGTTAATCTCACCGCCGAAAAAGCCGAGATAATTAAGACGTTCTTTCGCCGCGCGGGCGTTATCGCATCTTTCACCGAGCGACGAAGGGGTAAAGTTAAACTGCTTCATTTTGGAAGTGTCAAGTTTTGTGATTTCATTCTCAACAACCAGATCGGGCGTCAAACCGATTTTGTTTATCTTCCGGCCATTACGCGTCAAATACTCGCCCACCGTCAGCTTGAAAACAGCGCCGTTTTTAAGCGAAAATGAATTCTGGAAAACAGCCTTGCCGTATGTTGTGGTACCTATGAGTGTACCGGCCTTACTATCCTGCAACGCGCCGGCCAGGAGTTCTGAGGCTGAAGCAGTGCCTTCATTTACCAGAACGGCAAAGTCAAACTCCTTTTTGTTAAGTGTTGAGCTGTAGGTTGCGTCATAGCGCGAATCCCTGCATTTCAAATCGGCAATCTTTCCCTTTGGAACAATGGCCTTTGCAACATCTACCGCCGAAGATATCAGTCCGCCTCCGTTGTTGCGGAGATCAAGGATGATTTTTTTTGCGTTGTTATCACGCATATATTGCAGTGCCTTTTCAAATTCAGCCGCCGTTTCGGTGGAGAATGATATAATTCTTATGTAGCCGATATTATCGCGGAGCATATAGTAGTTTACGCTAAAGCCGTTTACCGCCACACGCTCTGCATTTAATTCTATTTCCTTGCCGTCACGCAAAACGGTTATATCTACAGTTGTACCCTCTTCCCCGACAACTCTTTCACGGATTTCATCCACGCCCATTCCCGTGACGTCCTCACCGTTTATTTTTGAAAAAACATCGCCAATCTTAAAACCTGCCTTTTGGGCATTGTCACTGCCCTCGGCAAAGTCCACAATCCCGACTGTTCCATCCTCCTGCCGGCGCATAACAACACCAATACCATAATATATATGGTTTAGGTCTTCTATGTACTCCTTATATTCCTCTTCGGTATAAAACTCGCTGTAATCGTCAAGGCTTTCAAGAGTCGCCTTTAAAAGCTCGACAAGAACCGGGTCGTTTCCGTCAAGGTATTTGGACAATCCCTTTGCCATTATTTCCGACTTGGAATAATCATCAATATACAGCTCGGATATGTAGTCGGATATTTGGTCAAATGCCTGATATTCTCCGCTGTACTCCGCCTCTGCCGGCGTTGAGGTTTGCTTCGCGGCAAATGCGTTTACCTGCAGCAGCAACGCTGCGGCTGTTAAAAAAGCGGCAATTTTTTTCATATTCATAGTTTTTACCTCTTTACCACTGTAATTTTCATATCGTTATAGTATGTTTCATCCTGAACGGTTAATGTGTATGCAAGCTCAATCGTGCCGCCGTTTTCGTCAAGCAGCGATATGAGCTTGTCCGTTTCAATTTCCATATCTATTATACCATACGGCGTTTCATATGGAAAGGCGTGTTTTTTTCCTGCTCTGTAAACCATTGACGAATTTGTATGTCCGCGCCTTTTAATTGTCAGGCTGTCACCGTCAAGTATCAGTATTGAAGCTATCGCGCCGTTTTGCTCGTCAGCTTCGGTTTTGTAGCGTATGTACTGCTTGCCGTTCTTTTCGTCATAGCTGCCGTAAGCGATTTCATCTATTGTATCAGTTTCAGCGTCAATGGTCTGTGTATTTTCTACGATAATGCGGTATGCGTTATCAGTATTGTTCAATGTCAATCTTGCTCACCTGTCCGTTTATCTCTCTTTCAAGGAATATGCCGCCCAATTGCTCAAAGCTCGATATATCGTCGCTTACATAATAGCGGTACTGCTCCTCGTCTGTCACGTCCGAGTGCATCATTTCCCTGTCAAACTTCTTTTTTAGGTACTTCGCAACCTCCGCGCCGGAGTTTATAAGCGTTACCTTATCGCCCATATATTCGCCTATTACCTTGCTTAAAAGCGGGTAATGCGTACAGCCGAGAATAAGCGTATCCACGCCCTCACTGCGGATTTCCTCAAGGTATTCTTCGACAATCAGCTTCGTTACCGGACTGTCAAAATATCCGTTTTCAACAAGCGGCACAAACATAGGACACGCCTTTGAATATACTTCCATAGAGCTGTCATATGCCTTTATCTGCTTCTCGTATTCGCCGCTTCTGATTGTTCCCGATGTTCCGATGACGCCGATTTTTTTGTTCTTTGTCGCGCGTACAGCCGCATATACCGCCGCGTCTATAACGCCGACTATCGGCACGTCAAACTCATTCTTTATCATCGGCAGCGCCGCGCTTGACGCTGTTCCGCAGGCGATTACGATTACCTTAACGTCAAACGTCTTTAAAAAGCGTATGTCGCCGCGGGTGTATTTTAAAATTGTATCGCGCGAGCGCGTTCCGTAGGGTACGCGTCCCGTGTCGCCGAAATATATGATGTTCTCGTTCGGAAGCTCCTTCATTATCTGCTTAACCGCAGTCAAGCCGCCGAGCCCCGAATCAAAAACGCCTATGCTTTTATTATTCATTATTTAACTCTCTTTTCTGCCAATTCAATAAGGCTGTCAAGCAAATCGCTGTAGCCAAGTCCTACCGCATCCCACAATTTGGGGTACATACTGATGCTTGTAAAGCCGGGGAGCGTGTTGATTTCATTGAGTAATACGCTGCCGTCACTGTGCTTTACGAAAAAGTCAACTCTCGAAAGTCCGTCGCCGTCAAGCGCCTTAAACGCGCGGATGGCGTATTCACGGATTTGTTCTATTGTTTCCTTCGGAATGTCAGCCGGTATCTGCAGCTTTGTGGAAGCGTCGTTGTACTTTGCGTCAAAATCATAAAACTCCACCATAGGTATAATCTCGCCGACCGTCGCCGCCTTAACGTCGTCGTTGCCTAAAACGGCGCACTCAACCTCGTGACCGTCTATGTTTTCCTCTACAAGTATCTTGCGGTCAAACTTTGCCGCGTATTCAAGCGCGTCCTTCAGCTCCGCCCTGTCGTGCGCCTTGTTTATGCCCACTGATGAACCTGTTCGCGCGGGTTTTACAAAGCACGGGTAGCCGAGCTTCTTTTCGATTTCGTCCATTTTCGCTTCAAAGTCATCGCCCTTATTCACCGTTACCCAGTCAGCCTGCGGTATACCCGCGTTTTGGAATACTATCTTGGACATAAATTTATCCATACCGTTCGCGCTTGCCATAACGCCCATACCCACATACGGTATGCCGGAAAGCTCAAAAAGTCCCTGTACCGTTCCGTCCTCACCGTATTCGCCGTGGAGTACAGGGAAAATAACGTCAATGGGGATCTTGCTTACCTTGCTGCTGTCAAATACTATTACACCCTTGTCGGCAGTGTCGGGTGAGATCACCGCCTTTTTCTTATTTGCGCTGTCTGCTTCCCACTCGCCGCCCTCAATGTTTTTATAGTCGCCGGTGTACAGATACCATTCGCCGTTTTTTGTAATCCCTATTACAGAAATGCTGTATTTCGTTTTATCAAGATTATTTAATACCGAGGTGACAGATATTCTCGATATATCATGCTCCGGCGATCTGCCGCCGAAGATTACGCATAAGTTCTTCATTATGTATTACCCCCATAATTCATACTGTTTATAGTATATTCTTTTTATATCAAAAATTCAAGTGTTGCGGCGCAATTTTTCAATTATATTGGTAAAATGCTCCGGCAATTCACTTGTGAACTCCATCATCTCGCCTGTTTTCGGGTGAATAAAGCCGATTGTTTTGGCGTGGAGAAGCTGACCGTTTAGTGAAAATTTTTCCTTTTTAATGCCGTACAGCGGGTCGCCGACTATGCTGTGACCTATGGACGCCATATGCACGCGGATTTGATGTGTCCTGCCTGTTTCCAAAATGCACTCCACGAGCGTGTATTTTCCGAAGCGTTCAAGCACGTTAAAATGCGTTATTGCCTCGCGTCCGCCTTGTATTACCGCCATTTTTTTGCGGTCTATGGGATGTCTGGCAATCGGTTTGTTTATTGTGCCGCTGTCCTCTTTTATATTGCCGTTCACAAGCGCGATATACTTTCGCATTGCCTTGCGTTCTTTTAGCTGCTCCGATAGCTTTAGGTGCGCTTCATTGTTCTTTGCGCAAATCAAAAGTCCTGAGGTGTCCTTGTCTATGCGGTGGACTATGCCGGGGCGGATTACACCGTTTATTGCGCTAAGCGAGCCCTTGCAGTGATACATAAGGCCGTTTACAAGCGTGCCGTGTTCGTTTCCGACAGCCGGATGCACGCACATTCCCTGCGGCTTATTTACGACGATAACATCATCATCCTCATACACAATATCGAGCGGTATATCCTCAGGCTCGGCTGTCATTTCCTCCGGCTCGGGCAGCTCGATTGTGATTTCTTCGCCGCCTGTGATTTTGTACTTTTTTGCAAGCGGCTTGCTGCCCAGCGTTACAAGCCCGTCCTCACACAATTTTGCCGCGTAGCTTCGCGATATATCTGAGTTGCCCGATATGAATTTGTCAAGACGCTCGCCTGCGTTATCAGGTGTTGCTGTTATTACAATATTACTCATTAAGACACCTCATCCGTCATTTCCTTCGGAAATGCCACCTTCCCCTCGAGGGGAAGGCTTATCTTTGCTGCCGTCTTTATCAAATAATATCTCGTACAAAATCAAAAGTCCCGCGCCGACTGTAATTGCTATGTCGGCTATGTTGAACACGGGGAAGTTTATAAATGTAGTATGGATAAAGTCCACGACAAAGCCGCGGAAAATACGGTCTATCGCGTTTGCAAGCGCGCCGGAAAAAATCATTGTCAGTGAAGTGCATAAAAGCGGGTGCGTTGGTTTTTTCTTTATCCAATATATGATAACCGCAATACAGAACACGATTGAAATTATGCTGAGCAGCGACATTCTGCCCGACAGTATCGAAAATGCCGCGCCCTCGTTTCTGACATACGTTATATCAAAAAGTCCCAAAGAAAACGCCGTTTCACCGACTGCCATATTTGAAGCCACGAGAAACTTAGTTATCTGGTCGGCGGCTATTATTAAAATGCTTATTATAAGCCAAATCATATGTTATTCTCCTATATAATCGAGCGCGGCAAGAATTTCGCCCTCTGTAACGTCCGTTGTCTGCGTTACCTCGCCTATTTTTGTAGGCAGCACGAATTTTAATTTGCCGGCTGTTTTTTTCTTGTCCTTTTGCATATAACCCATTACCGTTTCCTTTGGCGGCAGCGGTACGCGTGTTTTAAAGCCGTATAATTTGAGTATATTCTCTATTCGGCTTAATGCTTCCTCGTCTATCATATTGCGCTCTTTTGCAATATATGACGCGGCTATAATACCAAGTCCTACGCATTCGCCGTGTGTCAGCTTGAAGTCATATGACGACTCAACCGCGTGACCTATTGTGTGACCGAAATTCAGTATCGCCCTGAGGCCCATTTCCTT
>JAFQYK010000103.1 GCA_017406485.1 Clostridia bacterium | reverse complement strand
TCACATACGCTCCGCAGGGATTTTCATACGGCACATACGGCGGATTATACGGAAACGGATAGCGGACATTTGTATACTGGTGATTGTCATAACCGTGATTTTGCCAACAGGACGGAACGGGGATTTTCTTAAAGCCGTTTGTATTGCCGTTTATAAAATCCTCCGGCACATCATCAACGCAATTATAGTACGCAAAATCCCACTCGCCGCCAAGAAGCTGTTTGCGGTTTTCATTTCCCTTTCGCGCATTTTCAATATCTGAATACACCGTATAATAGGAACGGTTTTGCTCGGTTCCTATATGAAGTGTATTTAAATCATTGTAATATTTTTCAATTTTCATAATTATATCCTCCGTGGTTTTTCAATATTTTAAGTATATATTTCGTCTTAAATTTTGTCAATACAGATTTAATAAAGCATTGACATTTTAGGTATGATATAATAAAATATATATATTAAATTTGAAAGGAATAAAACAGATGGAAAATAACATAATAATACTTGAGGACGAAAACGGCTGCGAGGTAGAATTTGAGGTTATAGATGTTTTTGAGTTTGAGGACGTTACGTACTTCGCGCTTTTGGAGGTGCTTCCCGAGGAAGAAGAAAATGACGAGGTTCTGATTATGCAAGTCGAGGGCGATATTGACAGCGAGGAAGCAGAGCTTGTTATGGTCGAGGATGATGACAGATTGGAGCGCGCGTTTAACGAATTTCTTAGAAGAGATGAAGAGAATAACGACTGATAAATATTTGTCAATATCTTACAAAAAAACCTAAAAATTTTTTAAATAACTATTGAATTCTTTTGACGAATGTGTTATTATAAACATAGAAAATTAAATAGCTAATTACCCTGGGATTTCGCGTTAAAAAGTCTTTTTTTTACCAACACTTCTTAAACGGGACTCATTCTCCGGCTGTGGCGTATACGCCTCCTTTCCTTCGGGATTGCCAGTGGACATATAAAGCAGACGGGATGTAACCCACCTGCGTAGGCAGGTAGAAACTCGACTTTTTCCAAGACGGTTATCTTGGGGTTTTTATCTTCTAGGAAATTGCTCGCAACGTGAGCAATTTTGCTGATTACAAAAAAGCGAAGCGCAGTTGCAGCTTCGTCAGAAGCTTTTTTATTTTTGCAATACAAAACGGCGGTGAGTTGCTCGCCGCCGTTTGCGTTTCCGAATTATAACTTTTTAATAAGACTCACCATTTCAAGCGCGGACATAGCGCAGTCGCTGCCCTTGTTACCCGCCTTTGTTCCGGCGCGCTCAACAGCCTGTTCAATCGTGTCGGTCGTGAGAATTCCGAAAAGCACCGGTACACCGGTGTCAAGTGAAACGGCCGCAACACCCTTTGAAACCTCGGCGCACACGTAATCATAATGACTTGTCGCGCCGCGTATAACCGCGCCTAAAGCGATTACCGCGTCATACTTTCCGCTCTCCGCCATACGCTTTGCGATAACGGGTATCTCAAACGCGCCCGGCACCCAAGCCACGCTTATATCGTCGCCGTCAACGCCGTGGCGCACAAGGCAATCCTCCGCGCCCGAAACGAGCTTTGACGTTATAAACTCGTTAAAGCGTGACGCAATTATGCCGACCTTTAAACCCTCGCCCGAATAAACTCCTTCAATAACCTTCATTTTTATATCCTCCTTGATTTATTTGTAATATAAATTATTTGTAGTTTAATAAATGACCCATTTTATTCTGCTTTGTTTTTAAATAGAACTCGTTTTCCTTTTTCGCCGCAATCTGTATCGGAACGCGCTCGACAATCTCTATGCCGTACTCCGACAAATCAGAAATCTTTTCGGGGTTGTTTGTCATTATACGCAGCTTTGTCGCGCCCAAGTCCTGCAGGATCTGCGCGCCCTCGCTGTAATCGCGAAGGTCGGGCGCAAAACCAAGCTGTACATTTGCTTCAAGCGTGTCGTAGCCCTTTTCCTGCAGGTCATACGCCTTGATTTTGTTGAGAAGTCCGATACCTCTGCCTTCCTGTCTCAGATACAGAAGAATACCTCTGCCTTCCTTGTTTATGTTCTCCATCGCCCTTGCAAGCTGCTCGCCGCAGTCGCAGCGGTTTGAGCCGAATACGTCACCCGTAAGGCATTCCGAATGTACGCGGCAGAGAACGCTCTCGCCGTCCGATACGTCGCCCATAACGAGCGCAACGTGGTGGTTGCCTGTAATTGTGTTCTTGTAGCCGTAGATGTCAAAATCGCCGTATTTGGTCGGCAGGTGCGCTTTTGAAACGCGCTCCATAAATTTGTCGTGGCAGCGTCGGTAGGTCTGCAGGTC
Organism: Clostridia bacterium; assembly: GCA_017406485.1. Classification (GTDB taxonomy): domain Bacteria; phylum Bacillota; class Clostridia; order UBA1381; family UBA1381; genus Hominilimicola. The sequence continues at coordinate 102 of JAFQYK010000103.1, read as the reverse complement.
GCGGATTGTAATGTACGTCAAATTATGCTCCCTCGCAAACGCGTCAAGCGCTTCCGCGCGCATCATCGTACCGTCCTCGCCCATAATCTCGCAGCACAGTCC
>JAFQYK010000102.1 GCA_017406485.1 Clostridia bacterium | reverse complement strand
TAGGAAACGCATACTCAGGTTCGAATTTCTCAAGCAGTAATGTTGACTGGGGCGTAATAAACACAAGCGCAGGACACATTATCCTGTTCGAGTACAACGGTGGCAAGACGCTTACTGTAAACGGACAGAGCCTTTCAACCGATTTTATAGGCAAGTGGGCACATATGGAGGCTCTTGTAAACTTCAAGACGCACACTATGGATATAACTTTGACAGCTGACGGCGTAACAACAGCGACGCTCACGGACGTACCGTTCTACAGCACGTCCTACACAGACACAATAGGCGGACTGTACCTAAGAGCCGCAAAGTCAAACGGTACAACCTGCATTGACAACTTCGGGGTTTACACCATGTCCGCGCCGCAGTATGCTATGACTATAACGGCAGTCGATAATAGTGGTAACAAAATAGAAAATGCTCAGATAACTGTTACAAACTCAGCCGGAGAGACGATTATGCCCGAAACAACCGGAACAAATGCAGGCAAGTTTATGCTTGTTGAAGGGAATTACAAAATCACCATTAGGGCAGAAGGCTATCAAGTAAAGGAGGAAAATCTGGAGCTTACTTCAGCGCTTGAATCAAAAGAGGTAAGAATTAAAGTTGCTTAAGAAAGTGCGAAAAAAGTATAGGTGATTAAGCTCTGATAGTAAAGATGAACAATACCTAAATTCAAATCATTGCAGAGGAAATCAATAATTCCGCGGACTATTTGCCCGTGGAATTATTTTATATAGAGCGCGGCGAGAGAGTAGATAAGCTTTATGGGATATATCAATATTATTATGACAGAGTTTGTTAGTTTTGCGATTAAAAACCGCAAAACCATTGACGAAATTGAATTATTGCGGTATCATATGAAAAAGAGGTGATTCACAATGATTTACAGAGCGAAATATATTGAAAAAATAATGCCGTATATAGACACGCAGTTTGTCAAGATACTGACGGGTGTGCGCCGCTGCGGAAAGTCCACAATATTACAGATGATAATGCAGAAGCTGAGAGAGCGCGGTGTATCGGAGGATAGAATATCCACAATTCATCGTCCCATTCGCTGAGTACGAGCGGGCTGTTTTCAAGTAAATCTATGAACAGCACAATTTCACGAGCCTTGCTTTTGCGTTTGGCAATCTCTTCTGCCGCCTTGTCATACCTTTCGCTTGCTTTTTCGTATCGACTGACGAGATTGTTGTATTTGTCTTGAAAATCGCTCTGCTCCATCTGCGTGGAGGCGTTGCGCTTGACAAGCTCGGATATAAGTGCGGCAATTTCATTTTTGGTTTCGTTTTGACGGTAGAGCTCTGTATCAAGCTCTTTTGTGTCACCGACCATTTCATGTAATATGGCAGTGCAATCATAAATTTGGCAGCGGAAAGAAGTGCGCCACTCCCCATCTTAACGAAGATGAAATAAAGAAACTGTTCCTTAAAGCCGCCAATGCGGTCATAGAAGTATAATAATATAAATGCAGCAATGCCTCCGAACCATACCGATTCGGAGGCATTGTATGCTTGGCAGCTTGTTATCCCATTACTGCGTCTGCGGCGGTGTATTCCTCAAGAGAATTTTCTCTGACCTGAATGCAGGCCCAGCTGACATCTGAATCAGCGGCAGCACTGAACTGCCTTTTTACAGCAGGTGCTACTTTAATCACATCGCCGGCTTCAAATTCAACTGTTTCACCATCAAGAACAGCCTTGCCCTTACCGGAAAGAATAATGTAGATCTCTTCATTTTTCTTGTGGCTGTGAATAAAGGGTACGCCTGCTCCTGCTGGCAGATTGTTGATGCTGATCTCCGCACCGGTAAGACCAAGTACATCATGCAACTCTGTTCTCGGATCCTGTTTTGCGTTCCATTTGCTAAAGTTTGACATATTATTTGTCCTCCTCATTTTCAATTTTGATTTTTTCTTCAAGGTTGTTTATAACGTCAATTACTTTGATTGCCTGCAGCTTCGATTCCATAGCCGACTGTACCGCATCAAGTGCGGAATCCACTGCATCGTGGATGTTTCTTCCAATGGGGCAGAGCGGGTTTGGACTGTCATGAAAATGGAAAAGACCCTCGCGGCTCACTGATTCAACAGCGATGTAAATTTCATAAAGACTGACCTCACTTAAGTCTTTGGCAAGATGCGCTCCGCCGCTGCCTTGTCTTGTCTCCACTATCCCGGCTGTTCTGAGCTGTCCGAGAACAGTTCTGACAATCACCGGATTAACACCTGTGCTTGATGAGATCAATGCGCTTGTTACCCTCATTCCGTCCTTTTCAAAATGATAAATACATCCGAGAGCGTGCAGTGCTATGGTAAATCTCGAAGTTATCTGCAATCTGTTCACCTCCGATCAACACAGATATTATACAACGGCAAGCACAACTTGTCAATATATTTATGACAACTTTTTATTTTTTTATCCAATTGGCTATATTTGAAGGCTGTTTTGACCACCTATTTTTGAAAAAAACATTTGACTTTTTTTCGGCATGAAATAGGGCACGACCGGCTCCGCAGGAAAGAGTCTATTGCGGCAGGCTCGTTTCAGGAATTTAATATATTCAATACAAAAAAACAGGGCTTATAATATTAAAATAGATCAAAACACCTGTGAAAATTTGTGCAAAATAGCAATTAAAGGTTGATTTTTTGCAAAAAATCTGTTACAATTGAAGTAATATACCTTGCGAAAGGGGTGGACAGGAGATTACTCTGTCCGAGGATTGGTACAAAAATTCATTCGGTCCGATGATTGCTTTACGAGCGGAGGACGGGCTTCCGTCGGACTCGCTCGCCGAACTTAAATGTACACGTGTAGTCATAGCGCATCGTTTGTCAACTGTCAGGGAATGTGACAGGATACTCGTACTGGACGACGGCAAAATTGCAGAGTCGGGAAGCTATGACGCGCTTATAGAAAAGGGAGGCATATTTGCGGAGCTTGTTGAGCGTCAGCGGATAGATATATAGCTAAAAAATTTTTTCAAAAAAATATTGCCAAAAACCAAAGTGATTCGGATAAATATATAGAGAAAAAGAGGTGATGCGTATATGGATGTGTATGGGAGTCGTTTCCCGGGAGCTGATTATACCGGCGAACGGTACCGTAGATATTGAGACGCCGCCGGAAAATACATTGTACGGACAATTTATCCTGGATAAATAGATGGTAAAGCCTTTGATAATCGCGAGAAAATCGCATTGAGCAAACAGGGCTAGCTATAAATATTGATTTATATAGATGAAAGGAAGATGTTATTATGTTTAACAAATTAAGAAAGAACAAAGAAAAAGCAATGAAAGCTAAGGAAACCGCTATGCAGACAAAGGACGAAGTAATGCAGGAAAT
>JAFQYK010000101.1 GCA_017406485.1 Clostridia bacterium | reverse complement strand
GGTGTCGTACTTACCCCAGCCCTGCTTAATTCTTGCAAGCGTAATATCAATGGTAATAAAGATCAGCGTCACGCCGATGCTTCCGGAGAAGTCAACCATTGTACCGCCCTTTTCATCCTTGCTTACATTTGTTGTAAGCTTCTCGCCGACAAAGGTAAATCTGAATATCAGACCGAGTTTTAGCGAGCCGTGTGCGTCAAGAACGCCGCACTTTCCTATTCCGGCGGTCAGCTTAATGTTAAGACCGAGCTGAACCCAAGGCGCTTCAGTCTTGTGGCTGAAACGGTTCTCAAGCATATTATCAAAATCATTCATTTCCTTGGCAGTCAACGTAGTACCGCCCATTTTATCCGGATTTATCCATGTACCGTCAACCTGAACGCTTATATCGCCCTTTACCTGGATATACAGCGGCACGCCGCTTACAACCCAAGTCCAAATCTTTTCCGCGCCTACTGTCGCGGCGATAAGATATTCACCGCTGCCGAATACGTGCTGCTTTGTCTTCTCGTCATACACATAAGTGAACTGGAGGACAACCTTCGCGCTCATATCAACGGTGTATTCCGTGCCCACTTTTCCTTCGCTGTTCTTGTACGCATCTTTTTCGTACTGCTCCTTCGCGACAGCCTCTTTTTGCTTAGGCGTCGGCGGCTTTTTCGGATTCGGGAACCGCTTAGTGATTTCATCATCATACGCGCCGAGCAGATTTTTCTTCATATTATTAGCCTCGGCAGTAGGATCCATTTTTGCCTTTTGTTCCTTGATTATTTCATCATTGCTCTTTTTTTGCTTATTATGCTGTCCGTTTGTCGCCTTATCGAAAGCGTCCTTATTAAACCAGCTCGAAGAATCCTTTTCTTTATCTTTATCTTTTCCTTTATCTTTTTCTTTATCTTTACTGTCGTCCGAGCTGCTCTTAATATGCAGAAGGTCTGCCGAAATACCTATTGACTTTGTATATGCAGAGGTTCTCTTGTTCTTGGGATCTGCGTATTCTGTATCAAAGTAAAGTTTACCCGAGTCTATTTTACCCGAAAGCGTCTTAATATACGGTATCTCACCCATGCTTTTAAGGTCTACCTCAACATATTTGCCGTCGCCATCGGCAACCGGAGTGTAGAAGGTAACGCCTACATTTACAGCGGGATATGTAATATATTCACCCGCGTCATTCTTGGTGTTGCTTACTATACGTACAAAAAGCTGATCTCCGTCGTCAAGCTCCTTGGACTCCATATCGACGCTGCAATAGCCGGACTCGTCGGGCTTTCCGGTTCTGTATGTATACTGCATAGGATTGTTAAGCTTATGGTTTGAATCCTCGGTTACCGCGGCTATTTTGCCCTTAGGCTCGCCCGAGCTCTTGTATACAATAAATTCAACAAACTTTACATCCGTTTTATTTGTTTCAACACGCGCCTTCATAGTTAAAAGCGGACGCACATCCGGAAGCGGAACCGAATTGGTGTTGCCGGCTATGGTTCCGGTGTCGTATGCAAGTGAAACATTTTTTATATAAGGAGCGTACGCAGTTTTAACAGGCATTTCAAACTTGTTCATATCAACCACAATACAGGGTTTTGTAACCTCGGTTACAACGCTCTCCCAAATTGTTTCTTCTTCGCGGTTTTCTGCCTCTTTATAGCCGGTTATCTCGGAGAATTTCTTATCCTCTTTGTTGCCCGCGTCGCTCAGCTTCAGATATCTGACCTGATCGATGTTATTATTGGTAACAAGCACGGAAATCACATCGCCCGGTACAGCCTTTACACCGGCAATATCGATTTTACCGTTATTATCAGTCACCGCGCCCTGTCTCTGAGGAAGCATAATATCTGCGCCCGTGTATGTATCCTTTGCTTCCTGAAGCCATCCGCCGGCATAAACCTGATTCATCTTTGCAGGCTCGTTTGTTAGCGGCTTTGTGTTATCCATCATTGCGATTGAAGTATACTGCGCTACACCCTTCAAATCATAATACTGATAGTCGCCCGAATAGCTCTCAAGAGTTATCTTGTATCTGTTCTGCTCATACTGCGCCTGCGCGATAAGGTCCATAACGTAGCCATCAACATATGTTGATGTGTCATATTTGTTCGTTATGCGCGGTCTTACACCTTCGGGCAGCGTTACGCCGCTTTTGGGTTTAAGCTCAATCTTGTACGCCTTACCCGCGACAGGCGATATTCCGTATTGACCTATTCCGGTGTTAAGCAGCGTCATTCCCTTTAAGCCGTCAACATCCGTGGTATTGCCGCTTACGGTATTTGAAATATCAAAATACTTCAAAACATCTTCGTCCGCGTCAATCCGGATATGGTTCGGCAAATCGGTAAACAGCGGCTTCAAGTCATATTTGCGGTAGCAAAGCTGCATTGTCTTATTTTCCTCGTAGTTTGTTTCGTCCGAGGTAATTGCCGCAAGCGTTGAGCCGGCTGTTTCATACGCCTTATACGCGTAAGCGTCAGAGCGCATACCGGGCTTGCTTGAGTTCGGGGTAGCCTTCAGGTCGATTTCATCGCCGAAAAAGAGCTGATTTGTGCTTGAGCTCTTAAGATACTGGCTGTCAAAGGAGCCATCCTCTGACGGTATAATATTCATCTTTACCGGAATATGACGGTAAACGGGTTTAAATTTAAGTTTTATATCATAACCCAAGCCGGTATCACTCGTAGCTCCTGCACGTCCGTTAATACAGTCGACAAGCGCATCGGTAAAGTTGACCGTTAAGCAGTCATTACTGAGTTCATTAGTGTTGAAATAGTCATATCCGTTGCCAAGCTCATTTCTCAGTCTCGCCGGTCTCATCTTTATGGTTCCAGTATGTAGCCCTGCGCCGCACTTAATATCATAGCCTATTAGCTCTCCCAACTTCTCCTTTTGTCCTGAAATGGGATCGTTATCAAATACAACAGTGCCCCCGCGGTAAACATCCTTGTAGCCGGGTATGGAAACCTTGCCGGGTATTAAATCTTGTGTACTGCCGTTGGCTCTCTTGAATGGGAGCGTATCGGCATCCTCTACTTCTATATCATAATGCTTATTGATAAGAATTATACCGTAAACATTCATATCAGGCTCGCGCAGCTCTTTTTTCACTCTCTCGGCGATTAAATTTACAACACCAACTTTATCACCGCGGACTCTTTTCTCGCTCTGCAACCCCCCATCCTCATAGTAATATGTCCAGTTATTCTTGACAGCTCCGCGGATTTCCCGGTTTTTTGTACCCAGAACGGCCACTTCGTTATCTGATTTGTTCCAGCTATTGTCCTGACGCTGATACCAAACATTGAAGTAGTGCTTGCTGGCATCGCTGTTTGAAAAGGTTTGAAAATCCACCCACACGGACTGATACAGTTTCTGATCAAAGGCGTATTCAGCCTTTACGTAGCCCTTGTCCCAAACAAGTTTGCTGTACCATTTCAGTACGCCCGCACCCTTGCCGGCATCATATTTACACGTGTAATAGCTCGGTGTATCTTCGCCGCCGGCGCCTTTATAGTTAAACTGAGTAGGCGAAACATAATAGCCCACGGTAGCATTCGGTCTGTCCTCACTGTATATTCTGGCAAAATTCGCGTTTGCTGACTTGTCAATTCTATATTCTGTATTGTTAATCTTTATTTTCTCGTCCGCCATAAGCTCGAACATATTTTCATCGCTGCCCGAACCGGTTATGAATACCTCGGCTGACATAATATCGCCGTTCTCACCGCCTTTAAGCTCTGAAAGCTCAAGTGTAAAGCTCGTCGTTTCCGCCGATGCCGCGACGGGGATTTCTATCGTCGCTTCATCACGGTAAGGCAGGAACTCAACTGTGCCGTTTACAGCCTTGAAGTTTGTGCCGGAAACGGCTGTGCCGTTCTTGCTCTTCACTTCGCCCGTCACATACTGATACAGCGCGCCCTCACGCTTGAAGGTTATGGTCGCAGTGCCGTTTTCGGCGTTGTATGTATCGCTTGTAAAGCTGACCTTTGAATGCAGGGCAGGCTCGTCATCTTCAACAACAATCGTGGTCGTAAACGGCTCCGTAACTGCCGCGTTCACCGGTTCCGAGAGGATGAAGTTAATCATTTCCTGTCCCTCAGACTCGCCGTCGTCAAGAATTTTGAAGATAACCTGCTTCTCAGTTTCTCCCGCAGCAAAATTAACGGTTGTGTAAGAAGAGGTTTCCATCTGGTTTGCCACATCAAAGCCGCCGGCTATATTCTGTACATTCAGAATAGAGTCCTTGCTCTCGTAGGTTTCGCGGGTCGCAAGTCCCGTCTGCGCCTCCTTAATCTGAGCGAGCGCACTTTTCTCCTGCGGCTCGGCTTCGGCAGCTTCCTCCGGTGCGGGCGCAGCGCCTTCCTCGTCAGAGCCGGCTAACTGCTGCGTCTCGTAAGCCTCCTCCAGCATTTCGCTGCTTTCGTTGATTTCTTCGATGTCCTTTTGGGTAGCGTCCAGGTATTCGTCCTTACCGAAACGCTCCATAATAGTGCCTTCCGTTTCCTGTGTAACGGTTTCATAACGGTCATCATCCATTATGTAATCCTTGCCGTATACAGCGGAAACATCGACCGTCTTAACCTTGACGGAGCCCTCGCCGCTAACATCACCGTCACGATAGACAGTCAGTATGTACCGTCCGTCTTTTTCGGGAATATTCGTCTGTGCGTTTCCCATTGTGAAATAGCTTCCATCCGCAGGCAAATCGCTCATATCCGCGCGCTCTGCTTTGAGAAGCTGTGCTTCTTCCTCTGCGAACGCAGGTACTGCAGGTATTATGCCTGCTGTCATACTGAGCGCAAGCAATGCGCTTATAATCCTCACTTTTGTTTTCATTGTCTGCCTCCTCTTCTTTGTATATTTATCTCTTTTTTACATTCTTATCACATTTTGTGTATATGTTGTCGGTATAATTATACAATAATTCTTGTTATTTTGCAAGTAAATGTGTCAAAAAGACACACTTTTTTTGTTAATTTTTATTGCACTTCTCTGATTTTTAGATTAAAATATATGTGGAAGTAAATTATAACGCAAGGAGTGTTTAGTGTGAAAGAACACCGTTCTTTCACATCCTATTTATCCTTGAATGAAATGAAAGGATGGCTGATTTTATGGCAGCTTCATTTGGCGAGAAAATAAAACAGATCAGAAATCAGCGCGGTCTTTCTCAACAACAACTTGCCGATATGCTCAATGTTGACAGGTCGAGCGTTGCGAACTGGGAAACCGACCGTCGCGTTCCTAATTTTGATACAATCTCAAAGATGGCGGTTTTTTTCAATATTAATATAAATGAGTTTACCTCCACTGCCGAAGCTAAAGCGGAAAGCGCAAATATCATTATGGTTGATGATGAAAAAATCATATTAAACGGATGTGCAGCGCTGCTGCGGAATTTTTTTCCGAATGCTGATTTTAACGGATTTACAACTGCCAGAAGCGCTTTGGAATACGCTGAAAAAAACAGGGTTGATTTGGCATTTTTAGATATAGAACTCGGCAATATGAGCGGCATTGAGCTATGCCACCGGCTGCTGGAGCTCAATCCGCGTATGAATATAATATATTTAACCGGATACAGCGATTATGCCATTGACGCATGGGATACCGGCGCCTGCGGATTTTTGCTTAAGCCTTTAAAAGAGGAAAAGGTCAGGCAAGCTCTTGGCAGACTACGCTACCCGATTGGAGGTACGGTATGATAAGCAGTGTTAATCTGATAAATTTTGCAACAGCAGTCGGAGGAGTGATTATTTCACTGCTCTGTCTGTTTTTAACCTTGTCGGTGCAGTATCTGACAAAGAGAGACCAACGCTTTTTTATGGTGTTCTTCTCTTTATTATTCTTATATGTCACCTCTGATCTGATATCGCAGATTTCGCTTGTTTTTTGGAAGGATGGATTATGGCAGCTTTCAAAAGCCGCTGTTTTCTCTGAATCGCTTTTTTCCTCTCTGCTTATGCCTATGTTCACGATATACATTTTAAGCAGTGCGGGCGAAAATTATAAGAAAAGTCCGGCTTATTATACAGTATTTGCCGTTTGGACAATTTATTTTGTGCTGCTTATATTTACTCAATTCAGCGATACAATTTACTATTTTACCCAAGACAATATATATCACCGCGGCGCGTTATACCCGATACTGCTTATCCCTCCGGCGCTGCTTATGCTTATCAACCTGATTTTACTATTCAAAAAAAGAAATAAACTCACCCCCGGACTGCAAATAGCTATTGCAATTTATCTGATTGTACCGCTTATATGCACAATTATTCAAATGATAGCTTACGGTCTTTTGATGATTGTAATAGGCACCTCGGTTGCAGCGCTCGTTATGTTTATTTTTATACTTATTGACCAGGTTGATCTATATGTCAGGCAGCGTGAACAGATTTTGGCGCAAAAGTCAAGCATATCCGTGCTGCAAATGCGACCGCACTTTATTTCCAACACGCTTACAAGCATTTATTATCTATGTGAGCAAGACCCTAAAAAAGCACAGCAGGTAACTTATGATTTTATGACTTATCTGCGTGACAACTTTACAGCTATCGCAAAAGAAGGCGATATTCCGTTCAAGGACGAATTGGAACACGCAAAGGCTTATCTTGCAGTTGAACAGGTGCGGTTTGAGGGATTGCTGTACGTTGAGTTTGACACGCCGCATACGTATTTCCGCGTTCCTCCGCTGACGCTCCAGCCGCTCGTCGAAAACGCGGTAAGACACGGCTTGAGTCCGGATTTAGACCCTCTGCACATATCGATTATCACACGTAAAACCAATAAGGGCAGCGAACTGATTGTCGAGGACAGCGGTATAGGATTTACCGCAATAGACCACACAACGCCGCATATCGCGCTCGAAAATATACGGGAAAGGATAGAAACATTCTGCGGCGGCACTCTTACCATTGAGTCAAAAAACCAAGGCGGTACGGTTGTGACTATATTTATTCCCGACAAGAAACAGCCAAGGTAAATATGTATAGCATAAATAAAGAGGTTATTAAAATGCGGACATTTTAATAACCTCTTTTTCAGATTTTACGCCAGGGCTTAATTACTTAAGTCTGTTTTCGTAATCTTCGATCATCTTCTTAACCATCTGACCGCCGATTGAACCTGCCTGCTTAGCTGTGATGTCACCGTTGTAACCGTCTGTAAGACTTACGCCAACCTCACGTGCAGCCTCCATCTTGAACTGATCCATAGCCTGCTTAGCCTGCGGAACGTTAATTCTTGAACTCTTTGCCATTTTCTTTTTCCCTCCTTCACTTTCAAAGTCTTTGTCTATCTAAAACGTGTCGAATTTTATCGGCACTGCTTCTATTTTGCACACCAATCAAAATTATATACAATTTTTCAAACGGTAAAATATGTTATATATTGCATTTCGTGAACCCATATGATAAAATATAAGCGGTGATAAGTATGGAGCGTAAAATTATAAAATACGGTAATCATAAAATAGGCAATGATTATGACGGTTATATGTACAGCTATAATTTTTCGGACGGCTATGACTTTAATTCGCATTTACACAAATGCTTTGAATTTATACACATCATCGGAGGAAAGCTCATATACACCGTCGAGGGCACTGATTATATGCTTTCAGAAGGTGATTTTATTATGACAAAGCCTAACGAGCTTCATTCTTTCAGTTTTCCCGAAGAGTGCGAATATAAACGGGAATTTCTGCATGTTTACCCCGGTTTTGTTGACAAACTGCCCTCTCTTGTAAAGCCGCTATATGACCGGCGGGACGGCTACTTTAACCGTATTCCCGATGCTATGGTCAAAAAATACGGGATAAATAAAATTTTTGAAAGAATGGATGCTTGCTGCCGTGCGGATGAAAAAGAAGCGGATTTTATGATGCTGGCATATACTGTTGAGCTGATGTCTAAAATATGTCAGATACTGCGAAAGGAGGCGCCCGAACAGCAGGAGATTGTCACAAATAAAAAGACAAACGAAATTTACAAATACCTTGAGACGCATTATCTGGAGAATGTAACAATAGAGGATATTTCTCATTCTCTCTACGTTTCCCCCTCATATCTGAGCCGAGTGTTTAAAAAAGAAACGGGAATGACTATAAAAAATTACATCAATATGCGGCGCGTCACAAAAGCGAAAAATCTAATTTTGCAGGGCAGGCGTATAACGGACGTGTATCTTGAATGCGGATTTTTTGATTACACTACATTTTACCGCGCTTTTATGAAATACGCCGGCACGTCTCCGGAGGATTTTAAAAAGACGAATAAATTTAAAATCGTGTAAAAAGATAAAAAAGGCGGACAATAAATGTCTGCCTTTTGTGTTATCGTATTCCTTTCCCGCAGCTTTGCCAGAAGCTTTTTTACAGCGTTCAGAACCGTTTTGTCCACCATATATGTATGCTCTGTGTAAGATACATTGACCTGAAGCAATAGAGGAAGTCGGTTATAAGCATTATCATAAGTATTATGCCTATCACCTTTACCGCTCTTTGAGGCATATTATGTATACACCTCATCAGCGGGTCATAGCAAAATCCCATAAACAGCGTTATGATAAGACCAAAGCCTACGGAGGTCGGTACCGAGGTGAATTTTGTTATATGAAGCGGCATATTTGAATAATTCCAATACTCAAAGCCAAATTTCCGTTCAACAACCGTACCTAAGATTATCTCACCAACGCTTACCGCTACCACTGCTATGAGAAAATACAGCAGATAACTCTCCGTCTTGCTGAGATGCCGCTTGAGCTTGCCGCTGAAACGGATGTTGTTCGGTGTTCCGATCACCAGGTAAAAGCCCGCTATCGCAAGCCCGTAGCCTAAAAGAAACGGCAAATTCATGCAGCGGTTATCCATATATCCGCACGTTAAAGCAAGCCAACAATTCTCAAATACATAGCCGGCAAACGAAACTATTACAATCATTAAATTTAGTTCATAAAAGGTATATTTAGGCTTCATAACCCAGACCTCACCATTTTTCCAGAATAATACCGCCCTTGCGGCAGATGTAATTCGCTAAGCCTTTTGACATTCTATCATATTTTTATTTTGCCGTCAACTATTCCTTTATAGTCCTCGTAGTTTTTCCTTAAAAGCGTGGGTATGTCAAGCTCATAAGGACAGCGCGTTTTGCAAATACCGCAATCCACGCAGTCCTCTATCTTTTTCATCTCCGCCTGCCACGTTTCCGAAAGCCAGGCTGCGGACGTAGAACGGCGTATCATCTGTGACATTCTCGCGCACTGATTTATGACGATGCCGACAGTGCAGGGCGCACAGTAACCGCAGCCGCGGCAGAAATCGCCCAAAAGTTCCTTGCGGTCATTTTCAATAAAATCGCGTATTTCGTCCGTCATTTCAGGCTCTTTTTCAAAGAAACGGAGCCACTCTTCAAGCTCGCTCATTTTTTGAACTCCCCAAATGGGCAGCACATTATATTGGCTCATAAACACCATACATGCGTCGGAGTTTGTCAAAAGGCCGCCCGACAGTCCTTTCATCGCGATAAAGCCCATTCCCGCTTCCTCGCACGACTTTACAAGCGCAATGTCGCGGTCGGTGGCAAGATATGAAAACGGGAACTGCAATGTTTCGTACAGGCCGCTTTTAACTATTTCCTCCGCTACGCCTATCTTATGCGCCGTTATTCCGATGTGGCGGATTTTGCCCTGCGCCTTCGCTTCAAGCATTGCCTCATACATACCCGTACCGTCACCCGGCGCGTAGCACTGTCCGACGCAATGGAACTGGTATATGTCAAGGTAGTCGGTGCGTAGATTATTCAGCGTGGTGTTTAAGTCCTCCCAAAATTTCTCCGGCGTTTTTGCCATTGTTTTTGAGGCTATGTAGATTTTGTCGCGCATACCGTCAAATGCCGCGCCGAGCTTTTCCTCGCTGTCGGTGTACACTCTTGCGGTGTCAAAAAACGTCATTCCGCCCTCATACGCGCGGCGC
>JAFQYK010000100.1 GCA_017406485.1 Clostridia bacterium | reverse complement strand
TGTCATATTTGCCTTCGGGAAGTCCGGGGATTTCCTTATACGCCTTGCAGATTGAAATGCTGAACTCGGTAAGTATCGCACTGATTTCCTCGTCTGAATATGGGCACTCACCCGTCACAATCAGCGTGGTGAAGCTGTATGCCACAAGCCACAGGTCGCGGAAATATTTATCGGCGGTGTCGGCGTCCATATTGTAAATCCGCATAATTGAGTCCCTCACCAAATCCTGCGACAGCTTTAAAACTTCCATCGCGCTGCCGCTCGCTCCCTCGGGCGGAAGATTCGTTGTTGCATCTACCCATTATACACTACTGTGTACAAGTAGCCCGTGTTACTGTCAGTTATCTTAAGCGCAAGATACAAAATTACCGCGTCACTAAAGCTTCTCGGATTATAACCCGACTTGGCTGCGATTTTATCAAGCCTGTACTGCAGGGTATTTTTATGAATATACAGCTCCCCGCTTGCTTTGCCAAGTGACATTTGGTTTTTATAATAAACTCCGAGTATTCTTTTATCCTCCTCCGATAATGCTTTGGCGATTTTTTGAATGTACGCGCGCTGTGTATTTTCGGGGATTGAACCGAGCAGTATTTCTAAATCAAGGCTGTCAAAATCGGAAAAATACTCGTCACCCTGCTCTATGCCTTTTATAGCCGTCTTTGCGTGCTCGTATGAAATATGCAGTCTGCCTAATTTCTGCGGTGAGCCAACGCCGATTTTAAATATCGGCTTGTTTTCCTCGGCAAAATCCATAAGCGTTTTGGTAAAGCGTTTATGCGAGGCTTCAGAAATAAGAGCAACATATTCATTAGGATAAATGTACGAGCTTACTATTACCTGTTCATTTGACAATAGTTTCTCCACCTGCTGTTCAATAAGCGAAACATTCATAATATTATATCGAGGATTTAGCTTTATAACAACAAGCTTCATATTCTGCTTGCTGTCAATTTTAAGCTCCTTTATGCAGCTGTTAAAATAATCACGGTTTTCTATACTGCCGCTGATCATTGAACGGATAATATAGCTGTGCTTTTCCTGAATGCTGCGGTTCCTTTCCCCGATTTCCTGCTCACGGATTAAGAGCATTGCTATTCTGACCGCCAGCTTTGTATATTGGCGCACCTCCTCCGGTTCGCCGCTGATACCTATTACTGCAATTATTTCATTTCTGTGGAATATAGGAATATTAACGCCCTTCCTTGTGCCGCCGTAGGCTTCGTCATCGTGAACCTCAATAACCTCTCCCGTTTTTGCGGCTTCAAAACCGATTTCGTGAAAATCCCCGACTCTGTTTTCGTCTGTACTTGCAAATATTATGCCTTTTCTGTCGATAAAGTTTATGCCGTGTCCGCATACCTCCTCGACCGTGTTTATTATCTGCTTTGCAAGCGTTTTGTCTATATTCCGCATATCTGTCACCTCTTGGTTTTAGTATAACATTTTAGCAGTACGCAGTCAATAATTATTTAGTATATATAACAAAATATATTCATAATTTACTTGCTATTTATTATCTGTACCATTGTTTATATGTCCGGTGTATGCTAAAATATAATCAACAAATAAATCAAAAAGAAAGAAGGTATGTGAAATGAAAGCAGTAATCGCAATCGACTCTTTAAAAGGTTCTCTCACATCAATGGAAGCAGGCTATGCGATAGCGGACGGAATACGCAAGGCTTACCCTGATGCGGAAACTATTGTAAGACCTCTTGCGGACGGCGGCGAGGGAACGGTAGACGCGCTTGTTGAGGGTATGATGGGAAGTATGCAGGAAATTACCGTAAATGACCCGTTGGGAAGACCCGTAAGCGCAAAGTATGGTATTATAGAAAGCAGCAAAACCGCTATAATCGAAATGTCTGCCGCTGCGGGTATTACGCTTGTTACGGACAGTGAGCGAAATCCCCTGAATACCACCACCTACGGCGTTGGCGAAATGATTAAGGACGCTATCGGAAAGGGTTGCCGTGAGTTTATCGTCGGCATAGGCGGCAGCGCGACAAATGACGGCGGCGTGGGTATGCTTCAGGCGCTTGGATTTGGTATGCTTGATAAGTCGGGTAATCAGGTTGCTTTCGGCGCAAAGGGGCTTAAGGATTTGGAAACGATAACCGATACAAATGTAATCCCCGAACTCAAAGACTGCCGTTTCCATATTGCTTGCGATGTTACAAATCCCCTGTGCGGAGATAACGGCTGCAGCGCGGTGTACGGGCCGCAAAAGGGCGCGGACGCTTCAATGATTATGAATATGGATAAGTGGCTTTCGTACTATGCCGCGCTCACACGCGAAAAGTACCCGAAGACTGACCCCAAGTTCTCCGGAACAGGCGCGGCAGGCGGTATGGGCTTTGCATTTCTCTCATATACAAACGCGTCACTTGAACCCGGTATTGACCTTATATTAAAGGAAACAAGACTTGAGGAATACATAAAAGGCGCGGATGTTGTTATCACAGGCGAGGGACGGCTTGATTTCCAGACAGCTATGGGTAAGGCTCCGGTTGGCGTTGCAAAATTGGCAAAGAAGTATGACATACCGGTTATCGCATTTGCGGGCAGCGTTACAAAGGACGCGACGGAGTGCAACAGAAACGGCATTGACGCATTCTTCCCAATTCTTCGCGGAATATGCACGCTTGATGAGGCGATGAACTCGGATAATGCAAGAGCGAATATGACAGATACTGTTGAACAGGTATTTAGGACAATAAAGGCATTTAAATA
>JAFQYK010000099.1 GCA_017406485.1 Clostridia bacterium | reverse complement strand
TGTTGCAACCAACACCGTAACCCATCAGCCGGTATTCAGCCGTATCATAATAACAGACGATATAACCTACCCGCAGCTCCAGTTCGGCAAGGACTTCTCGGTAGCGCTGAGAAAGGACGGTACCCTCTGGGCTTGGGGTAACAACAGAACAGATGTCGCAAATTCAAGCATCGGTCTTACAGGTACTGGAAGTAAGCAGAAGTACCTTACAATTCCGGTACAGATAGACCAGTACTACGCGAGCGCGAGTGACGCTGCAAACGGCGTTGTCAAGCCTCTCGAGAACATCCTCTCCATCGCAGTGGGCGATACGCACGTTATCGCTATCGGTGAGAGCGGACGTGTATATGCTTGGGGTGACAACACCTATGGTCAGCTCGGTATTAACCCTGCGGCAGCGCCCGGCGTTGACAGACCGCTCCTTGTTGAAATCAATGAGGAAATGACGGCTCTTGACGAAAACGGCTCGCTTGCAAGACTTAGCGACAATAACAAGATTATAGACGTATCCGCAGGCGGATACCACACCGTTGCGGTTGCTGCAACCGGTGAGGTTTACGCTTGGGGTAGAAATAACGTCGGTCAGCTCGGCAGAAAGACAATAACGGCAGATAATGATGTTTCCAACTATAAGCCTGAAAAGATCAAGGGTCTCGGCGAGGGCGACATCGGTAATGTTGTAATGTCCGCGGCTTCGAAAGAAGCAACCGCGCTGCTGCTTGCAAACGGTAACGTATACACCGTCGGCGGTAACTCCCACGGTGAGCTTGGTACGGGACTGAGCAGAACGGCATATCCGTATCAGACGCAGATAGCGAGAGTAAGCAATATCCGCGTATGGAAGGAACAGAACGAGCAGGATGAAGATCTTACAGACGTAACAAGAATTGTCGGCAGAGGTTACAACTTTGCCGCAATCTCAACAAAGCTCCAGTATAAGACCGAGGACGGAAAGATTGTAAGAGATGAAAACGGTAATCCCATATACGAGTACATCCGCAACAGAAAGGTTTATACATGGGGTGACGGCTCTACACGTCAGCTCGGTACAGGTACCTTTACTGACGCTTACTCAGGCAGAGATTATAATGTGGACGCAGTACTCTCCGATCCTACAACATGGTATTCAAATCAGCCTGTCGAGGTCAGAATGGATGCACAGGAAACCTCCTACAACCTTGACGAAAACGGTAATGCGGGCGCATCGCTCCATAATATAGCCAATATTTCAATCGGCTATTATGAGGACGAGGACGGTACGCTCCATACGCATATGCTTGCATTAAACCGTCACCACGTTGCATTCGGATGGGGCGCGAATGAGAATGATGAAATAGGTATAGGCTCTGTATTAGACCAAACCTCCGCAAGACGTATAAAGACGCTTTATCAGGAAAATCTCGGACAGAACGGTCAGAGAATAATCGGTATAGCTTCAGGCGGTATGCATTCCGGCGCGTTCGATCTTGACGGTATTGTTACTACATGGGGTTATAACAAGGAAGGTCAGCTCGGTGACTTCTCAACCACAAACAGAATGTATCCCGTACTGGTTGACGAGGAATATATCGCTCTCGGTAACTATGACATAGTGCTTGAGGTTGACAGTGTAACAGGCGCATCGCTTGGCAGCGTTATCGTACCTGCGGCGTACATGATGTCCTTCAGCCTGGATAAGCAGATTGACTTTGCAAAGACGGCGCAGATTACGTATAAGACCTTCAATGAGGAAATTGCAACAGTTGCTCCTGCAACCGGCGATTTGTCAAACTACACGCTCACAACGGGCGACACCATAAATATAGCATACATGGAAATCACACCGCAGCATTACGGTGAAACGAAGCTTATTGTTGAGTACGAAAATCCGATTAACGGCGAGAAGATGTCCGCGGTTGCAAACATAATTGTAATCAGTAATGCTTCTGACTATGTGACGTCTCCGGCTATGGGCAACGGTGATGGCTTCACGGTTGCGCTGAAGGCGGACGGTACAGTCTGGTCATGGGGTCTTAACAATAACGGCGCGCTTGGTCAGGGTCTCCCCGCGGGCAGCAGGAATATTATTCCGACTGAGGTAACGTTTGACGGGCTTGAAAGCGGAGCATACATCAAGAAGATCTCTGTGGGCAAGGCGCATGTTCTCGCGCTTGACTCAACAGGAAATGTATGGGCATGGGGCGACAACTCAAGACAACAGCTCGGTGTTCTTTCAAGCGAAACACTTATGTCACTGAAGCCTATTCGTGCGGGTGTTATCGGCGGACATGACTATATCGCTGACATAAAACAGGTTTATGAAATAGCGGATATATTCGCAACAGAGACGGGCAGCTTCCTGATTACAGGCGGCAATTCCGATGTTAAGATAGATAAGCTTGACAACGGCACAAGAATACTCCTGCCACTTGCTATAAACAGAAACACATACGCGTTCGGTCAGGAATATGACACTTATAATCTCGGATATGTAGGCGAAGGCTACGGCGCAATACCGACTCAGCTCAGTATCGTTAAGCGCGTCAGCAAGATTGACGGCGGTTATGTGCTTAAGGCCAGCGGTACCGTTTGGGAGCTCCCGACAGATCCTGAGTCACCGACCTTCAATATCTTTGATCAGATAGATAATATAGTTGACATTTCATCAGTATCGGCGCTTGAGCATACTCTCGTGCTGGATGCTGAAGGCAGTGTATATGCATGGGGACAGGCCGGCAGAGGCGAGCTTGGTAATGGTGTTGCCGACGGATCCAGCACCGTTGTTCAGGTAGTCGATACTGACAATGAACCTCTTACGGGCGTAATCGCAATAAGTGCGGGCAAGGATCACAGCAGCGCGCTTGTAAATACCAAGGTAACCATCGACGGAAACACTGTAAACAAGGGTATCGTATACACATGGGGTGACAATGTACGTTCAGAGCTTGGCAACGAAAATCTTGCCGGAGGCGGATACGTTTCAAGGGCTCAGAACGTTAAATACTCCTCAGACGCTACTTCGTTCTCAATTATAGGACTTGAAGCGGGCTATGACACGACCTCAACCTTACAATCAACGGGTTATATGTGGACGTTCGGCTATAACAACAACGGTCAGCTCGGTAACCTTGACAATGCCAACTCCGCAGTTCCGGTACTTGTGGGCAGAGGCGAACTTGAGGTAGCGCCGACAGAGCTTACAATTCCTAAGGATACACCGCGGGCTATAACCTATTCAAGCACCGGTGTGGGTACGCTTCTCAAGCTCACTTCATCAGACGCATTCAACCTGCTCGGTATAACGGGTACAGGTATGACAGGCGCGACTTTCGAGTCGCTTAACACAAATATCCTTACCGTAACCGCTCCGGCGGCAGGTTCGAGCGATCCGTATGTTATGACGGGTCTCAAATCAGGTAAGGCAAACCTTGTTGTTGAGAGCGGCGGTACTTATGCGTATATCGTTGTAACCGTACTCGGTGACAACGCTGACGATCTGTACACACCGATGGTAGCGGCAGGCGAGAACCATACCGTTGTTCTAAAGGCTAACGGAACCGTATGGACATGGGGCAGCAACGACAGCAGCCAGCTCGGCAGAACGAGTACAGGATCGGTTGCGCAGGTAACCCTTCCGGAGGCTGCTACATACATAGCGGCAGGCAAGAACGCTTCCTACGCAATAGGTGAGAGCGGCAAGCTGTACGCTTGGGGTGACAACACCTTTGACCAGCTTGGCAACACCTCAGCAGGCAGCGGCACAATGGGCGCAACGGTAGTAACCGTTAAGGCTCCCGGCGGTACAAGCGATCTTACTGACGTAAAGGAAATCTCGGTAAGGGATAACTCGCTCATAATACTCACTGCAGACGGCACGGTATACGGTCTGGGCGAGATGTTCGTATCGAGTGCGAGAAAGATAACCCAGATACCGAATCTCAGCGGCGTTGTTCAGCTGAGCGGTATATACGCGCGTACAACCAACGGTACCGTATGGCAAATTCAGCCGTCCGGAAGTCCGCAGAAGATAGCGATTAAGACCACAGAGGGCAGCGATGCTCAGATTATCAAGATAGCGGCAGGTAAAAATCACCTCATCGCTCTTGATAATGAGAAGAAGCTGTGGGCGTTTGGCTCCAATTCCGAGGGTCAGATCGGCAACAGCGATTCTGCAGCTTTACAGGCGGTACCCGTTAAGGATGCTTACGGTAATGATATTACAGACGTTAATGATATAGCGGCAGGCGATGATACGTCATACGCAATTAAGACGGAGGGAATGGGCTTAGACGAGAGAACATATGTTTACGCATGGGGCGCGAACGACTCAGGTCAGGCAGGTCAGCCTTACAGCGGCGACAGCGCTGTTGCAAATGTAACCTCCGCGACAAGGCTGACATCTTCACCTTACGCTATCCAGTATCTGTATGCAGGCTATAAGCAGGCATATATAATAGACGAGAGCGGCCGAGTATGGGGTATCGGTGAGAATACCGAGGGTCAGCTCGCGGATGGCGACACGATAGACGCGTCAAGCTTCGTAATCTGCGGTGACAGCCAGATTGAAATCAACAAGGTCAACGCAAGCGGAAGCGTACTCGCTTCGGGCTACGGCACAATCTACTTCACCGAGGGTGAGGAAGGCTACCTGAAGGCATCCTTCGACGCGTTCAACGTATATACTCAGGCTGCCGATGCAAGCTCGAATTACGACTTCACATTTGACACCTATAAGACATCTGCCGGCATGGATACTGTATTTGACATAAGAAACCAGACCGAGCTTGCCAACTCAAACATTGTTAAGGACGGTAACAACGTTAAGGCTTTGAGCGAGGGTATCGTATATGTAAAGGTATCCGAATCAACTCTCCTTAACAAGACATCATATGCTAAGATAGTTGTTCTTCCGGCCCTCGTAAGCTATAGCTTCCAGCCCAAGGTTTCAGCCGGCGAGAACCACACCATGACGCTCCGTTATGATGGCACGCTGTGGGGCTTTGGCGCGAATGACAACGGCCAGCTTGGCATAGAAAACTATGATTCAATAGACACCCCGACACAGGCGATAGCACCGGGACGTAAGTTCATCGATGTAGCTGCGGGTACAGACCATACCGCCGCAATCGCAAGCGACGGCAGAATGTACGTGACCGGCAACAACGACAGACATCAGCTCGGTATGACGCTCGCGTCGGGAACAAAGACATATGACTTTACATACCTGCCCGTAACCTTCGATGATCCTCTCAGCGAGAAGTTTGTAGCTGTGGAGGCAGGCAACGGCTTTACCATCGCGATAACAAACAAGGGTAATGTATACGGCTGGGGTGACAACAGCTACGGTCAGCTCGGTCTCGGCGATGATACTTATATCGCCAAGCCGCAGAAGATTAGCGTTGAGCATGTAAGGAACATCTCGGCAGGCAAGCAGCATTCACTGTTCGTTCAGATGGACGGTACGGTATATGCGGCAGGTAACTATGAGGATAACAGACTCGGATTATATAACCTTCAGGACAACGTGACAGTACCCACTAAGGTTGCCGAGTTTGACAAACAGCCTGTTGTAAAGGCTTCCGCCGGCGGAGATTACAGCTTCGTGCTGAAGTATGACACATCTGCTGCTGCGGTTGGCAAGAACAGTGTAGGTCAGCTTGGTATAGGCAATACGCTTTCCTACACATCAATGCAGCCCGTAAACAAGACAGACCTTTATGACATCAGCGCGGGCGATAACCATGCAATGGCAATTGACAGCACAGGCAAGCTCTATGTATGGGGTGATAATACCTACGGTCAGCTCGGTAAGGGCGGTATGACCGACGGAACGATCACTCTGATTAACACGCCTGAAGATAACCCGACCTTCCTTAACGGAGTAGTTGTAAGAACACTCTCGGCAGGCAACGGTTACAGCGTCTTCAGTGATGCGAGCGGTGTTGTATACGGCATGGGTGACTATACGCAGGGCGACGCAGACCGCTTCAACCTTGCATCAATCGAAACACGCGGCGATACGCCTGTAATGATTGGCGAGTCAAGACTGGTTACAAGCGACAACGAGGTGCTTGTAAAGGCTAACGGCACCCCGGTCCAGCTTCATATTCCGGACGTGTCCAAGTTCAACCTGCTCGTAGACTACAACAACACCAGCACGCTTGATGTAAAGAGCATAAATACAAATATTGCCGCTGTGACAAAACAGACATCAGCTACAACAGGACAAGAGGAGGTATTTGTTCAGGGTAAGGATCTGACAGGTCTTACTCAGGTTATCATTGACAGAGAGATCAAGGATGGTCAAGGAACACTCCTCAGCACAGAAAGATTTGTATACTTTGTAACAAATATAGAAAACAAGGACGATGCAATAGTCTCTCCGATGACAGCCTCCGGTCAGCTTCATACGATTGTGCTCAAGCAGGACGGCAGCGTATGGGCGTTCGGTGACAACACCTATGGTCAGCTCGGTCTCGGCACAACCTACACGGTTGAGATGCCGACCGGTACGCAGAAGGTAAACACGGTGCAGCATACACCGCAGCGCATAACCTTCTTCGATAGAGAGCTTGAAAGCAACGAGTATATCGTTAAGGTATACGCGGGTGAGTATCACAGCGCGGCTCTTACGAACACAGGACGCGTATTCACTTGGGGACTTAATAACCGCGGTCAGCTCGGTCTTGGTTACGAACCTAATATCCGCGATTATGTTACAGCTCCCGAACAGGTAACCGTTAAGGATTCGACAGGTAAGTTTGTACCGCTCAAGGGTATTTCCAAGCTTTCGCTCGGTTCCTTCCATACAGTCGCTCTCACGGAAAGCGGACTTGTATACGCTTGGGGCTGGAATGAATACAAACAGCTCGGCAACGAGTCGGTAATCGCTGAATACGCTGTATCACCGGTAGCTGTTCAGAACCTTAACAAGGTTGTTGACATCAGCCGCGGCAGCGGCGGTCAGACCTCATATGCAATCCGTTATGACGGTAGCGTATGGGGCTGGGGTGACAACGCCGGCGGTCAGGTAGACGTTTCAAAGGCAACGTCTGCAAGACTGAGCAAGCCTACACAGGTAGAGCTTAAATCAACAGACGGAACTGATTACGGCGATAAGGTAATACGTATCTATAACGGTCTTAACCACTCTGCTGCCCTCCTTAATGACGGTACTGTTATTACATGGGGACAGAATACGCAAAGCCAGCTTGGTCGTGTAGTAACAACATGGGATTACGATGTAAACAGCAGACAGCTTGCTAAACCGGGTCTTGTTGATCTCTCAAATATAGACAGCAATAATAACTACGTTGTAGATATTGCGGTAGGCGCGAACCATAACCTTGCAATGTTCTCCAATCAGACAGTAGGCGCATGGGGCGACGGTGATAACGGACGTCTCGGTCTCGGAACAGACGCGCCTCAAAACGCGGTTCAGTATGTAAAGATAACTGACGCGGGTGCCACACCGGAAACCCTCAAGGCGCTTACGATGTCAACAGGCGGCGCGTTCTCGGTTTATTCAAGAGCGCAGTACGATTCGTCAGCTCTTGAGCTCGGCGTGAAGAACGGTATGATGTACGGTACCGGTCTTAATGACCGCGGTCAGCTTGCGCTCGGAACCGCGATTGACAGTATGAGTAATAAGAACTGGACTCTGTCACCTGTTATCATAGCTGGCGATGGCGCAAAGGTTGTACCATCTTCGACAACGATCCAGCAGAACGCTCAGCGTAATATAACGGTAACGCTCCCGAGATTCTACATCACGGGTCAGAACAAGAGCGGTACAGACTTTACCGCGACAACACAGAATGTATACGCTGAGGGCGAGACTCCGGAGGCTGCCAGAATAAGCTATAATGCCGGAAAGGTCATAGCTCTTAACAAGGGTAAGGCAATCCTCATTATTCAGGATAATGAGACATCTACACAGCTTATCGCGGACTTTACGGTAGTTGATCAGGAAGCTTACAGAATAAGTGAGCTTGATTATATCGTTCCCAATCCCGATTATGACGAAACCAATCCGACTTCTGCTCAAACGCTGACTACGGTCGGCGAAGTTAAGGACACCGACTGGTTCCTTGACAGAGGCTTCCTCAAGATTGGTACGGATTATACGATGGAGCTTGCTTATGATGAAAACGGCAACCCCATTAATGACGCGGCAGGCGTGCAGATAAGCACTCCGATGCTTTATGGCGATTTAACCCAGTTCTACGCTGTTGAAAATGTTATAATCACTGATGACCGCAAGGCAACTATAAGAGTATACACCGAATTTACCACCACAGAAAACCTTACGCTTCGTGATGAAAACGGTCTTGCTGTAAACATCAGCGATCCGGATGCGGCAAATTATGTCGGCATCACGGTTAAGACTGATCCCGATAAGGATAACGCTGAGTATTATGAGCTTACCGGTGTTCCTGTTGATGAGGTGGTACTGTATTATCTCGACTTCACCAACAAGACAACCAACGACAAGGTAACAACAAAGCTCGCAATCATTGGTAAGTCCGATAACACCGATCTTATCATATCGGTTGTTCCGAGATATGCGGATGAAGATCCTTCTGCTCTTACGATTGCCGAAACTCACAGGTACATGAACGATGCGTTCTATATTCCGGGCGAGATCAAGGATGCAGAGGGCAATACAACCGGCTACTACTACATAGCGGCAGATAAGAACATTAACGATTATGACTTGATCGGCGCGACGGTATATATTCAGGGACAGAAAGCCTCAGTTGTTTCGATAGCCGATATAGCTGTCAACTCCGACCATGACGCGGCGGATTACCATGCTAAGTATTTTGACGCTCAGTACATAAATATTGGCGGAACAGACCCGATTACGGGCGATCTGCTCAGCGGTAATGAGACAGTTAAGAGACTTACGGTTGTGGCTCAGGACGGCGAGACAAAGCGCGAGTACATGCTCTATATCTTCAAGCGCTCATACGCTACCTCGCTTAACACAGTCACGCTTACCGATAAGACTAACTCGAACGGTAAGACATATACGGCTGTTCAGATCGATGACGATACCTACCGCGTAGTAATACCCGCGAATATAGGCGTGGCTGACATAACGACAACCGCGATGGTTAAGTATGCCCTTGTAGACTATAAGGGTGACACCTACAACAACGCTATCACGGATAACGCGACGCCGGCTGTATATACTGATTACGTACTTGACAACGTAACCGAAACAGACGCGGCTATCTACATCCACTTCACAGGCGGCGGCTACCTCGCTTATA
>JAFQYK010000098.1 GCA_017406485.1 Clostridia bacterium | reverse complement strand
CTGCGCGAGAAAGGATATAAGTTTATCGCAGGCGTTGACGAGGCAGGCCGCGGACCGCTTGCGGGACCTGTGTATGCCGCGGCTGTTATTTTGCCGGAGGGCTGCATTATAAAGGGAATAAACGACTCAAAAAAACTAAGTGAAAAGCGGCGCGAGGAGTTATTTGACGAAATTACGGAAAAAGCCGTTGCGTACTGTGTGTGCGCCGTAGATGAAAAAAGAATTGACGAGATAAATATTTTAAACGCGACGTTTGAAGCGATGAACGGCGCGGTGAACGGACTAAAAACAAATCCCGACTACGTTATTATTGACGGCAACAGAATTAACGGTATGACTGTCCCCCACGAAACGGTTGTCAAGGGTGACGCGAAGAGTATTTCGATTGCGGCGGCGTCCATTCTGGCAAAGGTGAGCCGTGACCGGTTTATATCCGAAATGGCGGAAAAATATCCCGAATACGGCTTCGAGCAGCATAAGGGCTACGGCACAAAGGCACATACCGAAGCGATTTTAAAATACGGTCCCTGTGAGATACATAGAAGAACTTTTTTAAAAAAGCTGTTGGGTGAATGATATGACTACTAAAATTACAGGAAGCTGCGGTGAGAATGTAGCGGCTGAATATCTTGAGGATAAGGATTACGAGATACTTGAGCGCAATTACAGCTTCAAGTTCGGCGAGGTTGATATAATAGCCGAAAAGGACGGCTGCACCGTTTTTGTTGAGGTTAAAACGCGCAAGAGCAGGCGTTACGGCTCCCCCGCCGAATATGTTGACTTCCGCAAGCAAAGGCGCATAAAACGTGTGGCGGCGTGTTATCGCGATATTGTGAATGACGATGTGCGTTTCGATATTGTTGAGGTAATTTATTCGGAGCACGACGGACATTTTGAAATAACTGATATAAACCATATTGAAAACGCATTTTAGGAGGTTATGTAATGCCAAAATTTTTTATACCGCACGAAAAAATAACCGATACGCAGGTAATAATAGACACCGAAGATGTGACGCATATAACGCGTGTGCTGCGGCTCGGCAGGGGTGACACGGTGACGTGCTGCGACAGCCGTGGAACAGATTATGAAGTGAAAATCAGTGAAGTGGAGCAGAAGAAAATTGTCTGCGATATTATAAGCTCAAAAAAAAGTGACGCGGAGCCGAATATAAAGGTCACGCTGTTTCAGGGACTACCCAAGGCTTCAAAGATGGAGTATATCATTCAAAAAACAACAGAGCTTGGCGTATGCGGGATTATTCCGGTTAAGCTGTCGCGGTGCGTTGTGAAGATTGATAATAAGAAGGACGAGGGTAAAAAACTTGAACGCTGGCAAAAGATTTCAGAGTCGGCTGCCAAGCAGTCCGGCAGGGGTATTGTGCCGGAGGTTAAGCCGCTTATGACGCTTGACGAGGTGATAAAGGCAGCAGAGGATTTTGACTTGTTTTTTGTGCCGTATGAATGTGAGGAACAAAAAACGCTAAAAGAGGTTCTGCTGTCCAAGAATGATGTTAAAACGGTCGGCTTTGTCATTGGCCCGGAGGGCGGGTTTGACAAGGCCGAAACAGAAAAGCTCGCAAATGCAGGTATACCGACTGTCACGCTCGGCAAGCGCATACTGCGTACGGAAACAGCCGGCGAGGCTGTATTGGCTATGACAATGTATGAGATTGGAGATATAAATTAAAGCCGCCTATTGGCGGCTTTAATTATGTATTTTATTATGCTTCTTTGAGAAACTCAAGTATTATCTTTACGCTGTTTTCCGCAGCCATTTTGGCAAAGGTCGGGAAATCCATATGTGAACCGCTGTCAGCGCCGTCCGAGATTGCGCGCAGCACCGCAAACGGTACGTTGTTCATTGTGCAGACGTGACCTATGCTCGCGCCCTCCATTTCTGCTGCAACGGCGTTAAACTCGCTTATTATCGGCTGACGCTGCGCGTCCGAGGCGATAAACTGGTCGCCCGAGGCGATTACGCCGCGCACGGCGTTTATACCGAGCTTTTTAACCACGTCGTACATCATATTGCTCACGCGCGTGTCGCAGTCCATATATACCTTGTTTATGCCGGTTATAAAGCCCTTATCGTCGCCAATCGGCGTGGTATCCATATCGTGTTCAACCACTGCAGTTGCAACGGCTATATCGCCTATTTTAAGCTCCGGCGACAACCCACCCGCTACGCCTACATTTATAAGACAGTCGGGCGAATACTTTAAAATCATCGCTTCGGCACATACCGCGGCGTTCACCTTGCCTACGCCGGCAACAGCCACGACCGTGTCAGCGCCGTTTATTTTGGCGCAGTAAAATTCTATTACGCGTATTTTTTAG
>JAFQYK010000097.1 GCA_017406485.1 Clostridia bacterium | reverse complement strand
ATAAATATTTAACAATCTAAATTTTAAGGAGGAAAATAAGATGGCTGAAATAAATGTAGAAGAAATGATAAACGGATATGTGGAAAAGGCGCAGACGGCTCTCAAGGAATTTATGACGCTCGACCAGGAGCAGGTGGACAACATAGTTAAGGCTATGACGCTTGCCGGTCTTGATAAGCATATGCTTCTTGCGAAAATGGCAGTTGAGGAAACAGGCAGGGGAGTGTACGAGGATAAAATCACAAAAAATATGTTCGCAACCGAGTACATTTACCATTCAATCAAAAACGAAAAGACAGTCGGTGTAATTGCCGAAAACGACCTTGAAGACTACGAAATAATAGCGGAACCCATAGGCGTTGTCTGCGGTGTAACTCCGGTCACAAACCCGACCTCGACAACGCTGTTTAAGGCGATAACGTGTATTAAGACGCGTAACCCGATAATCTTCGGCTTCCACCCCGCGGCGCAGAAGTGCTCTGCCGAGGCGGCAAGAATAGTGCTTGAAGCGGCGGTAGCCGCAGGCGCGCCGGAAAACTGCATACAGTGGATCGAACATCCGTCCATAGAAGCTACAAACGCTTTAATGAACCACCCCGGCGTTGCGACGGTTCTCGCGACAGGCGGAAGCGGTATGGTAAAGGCGGCGTATTCAACAGGTAAGCCGGCGCTTGGCGTTGGCCCCGGTAACGTGCCCTGCTACATTCACAAGAGCGCGGATTTGGAGGAGGCTGTAAATGACCTTATTCTGTCAAAGACGTTTGATAACGGTATGATTTGCGCGTCAGAGCAGGCTGCGATTGTGGATAAGGAGATACACAAGGAATTTGAGCGTCTTATGAAAAAGTACGGCTGCTATTTCGTTAAGGAAAGTGAAATTAAAAAGCTGTCGGACTACTGCATAAACAGCGAAAAGGGTGCGGTAAATCCCGACATAGTAGGTAAGAGCGCAGAATGGATTGCGGAAAATGCCGGACTTAAGGTGCCGGAGGGCACAAAGATACTTCTCGCAAAACTTGAAGGTGTAGGTCCCGAATATCCGCTATCAAGGGAAAAGTTAAGCCCCGTGCTTGCGTATTTTGTAGTTAACTCAACCGATGAGGGAATAGAACGCGCAGAGCAGATGGTTATGTTCCACGGTATGGGACACAGTGCCGTTATTCATGCAAAGGACGAAACGGTAATTCAGAAGTTTGCCGATACAATGAAAGCGAGCCGCCTTATCGTAAACTCACCGTCCTCCCACGGCGCGATAGGCGACATTTACAATACAAATATGCCTTCATTAACACTCGGCTGCGGCAGCTACGGCGGCAACAGCGTCAGCGGCAATGTGACGACCATAAACCTTATAAATCAGAAAAGAGTTGCAAAGAGGAGAGTTAATATGCAGTGGTTCAAGGTTCCCGACAGGATTTATTTCGAGCATAATTCGATACAGTATCTCGAAAAAATGCCGAATATAAGCCGCGCGTTTATTGTAACCGACCCCGGTATGGTACAGCTTGGATACGTGGATAAGATTTTGTACTATTTAAGAAAGCGTCCCGAGCACGTTCACTGCGAGATTTTCTCGGAGGTCGAACCCGACCCGTCAATCGATACCGTTAAAGCCGGCGCGAAGATGATGGATGATTTCAAGCCGGATGTAATTATTGCTCTCGGAGGCGGCAGCGCGATGGATGCTGCAAAGGGTATGTGGCTGTTTTATGAGCATCCGGATGTTGATTTTAACGCGTTAAGACTTCGCTTCCTCGACATAAGAAAGCGCGCGTTCAAGTTCCCGAAGATGGCAGGCAAGGCAAAACTTGTTGCTATACCGACAACATCGGGTACGGGTTCCGAGGTGACATCATTCGCGGTTATTTCGGACAAGAAGAACAATATGAAATATCCGCTCGCAGACTATGAATTGACGCCGAACGTTGCGATAATCGACCCGCAGTTTGTAATGTCGCTTCCTAAGGCTGCAACTGCCGATACAGGTCTTGACGTTCTGACGCACGCTATTGAAGCGTATGTTTCGGTAATGGCTTCTGACTACACGGACGGTCTTGCGATAAAGGCGATACAGCTTGTGTTCAAGTATCTGCCGAGAGCATATAAGAACGGTGCGGATGATGCGGAAGCGCGAGAGAAAATGCACAACGCAAGCTGCATAGCCGGTATGGCGTTCACAAACGCATTCCTCGGCCTCAATCACTCAATCGCGCACAAAATAGGCGGCGAGTACCACGTACCGCACGGACGCGCAAACGCAGTGCTTCTGCCGCACGTAATACGCTATAACGCTTCTACACCGTCAAAGTTTGTATCGTTCCCGAAATACAATAAGTTCGTTGCAGACGAAAAGTACGCTGAAATCGCGGCGGCTTTAAACTTACCTGCTTCAACAGCAGAAGAAGGCGTAGAAAGTCTTGTCAACGCGATAATAGACCTTATGAAGGAAGTAAATGAACCGCTTTCATTTGCAGACTGCGGCATTGACGAAAAGACTTATATGGATAAACTCTCCGAGGTTGCGGATAAGGCATTTGAGGACCAGTGTACAACGGCGAACCCCAAACTGCCGTTGGTTAAGGAAATAGAACAGATTATGCTTGACGCCTACAAGGGCGTATAAGACATCAAAAAAGGACGCATAAGCGTCCTTTTTGCTTGGCTTAAATAAATTCAAATTTCAGAACATCAAACAAGCCGCTGTCGGTGATACGTATTTCGGGGATGACCGGTAAGGGCAGGAATGCGAGCGATAGGAACGGGTCAACGGTGTGCGTTATTTTAAGCTGCTTTGCCGCCTCCTCAAGCTGCTTATGTGTGCTATACACATCACGCGCCCTTTTTGACGACATAAGACCGGCAATATCAAGCTCCAGGTAGCCGAGAACCTTACCTTTAGAGCAAACAGCAATACCGCCTGATTTACCGAGCGTATTCACCGCAAGAGCCATATCAGCGTCGTTGTCGCCTATAACTATAACATTGTGGCTGTCGTGACCTATTGAGGTCGCAATCGCGCCGTTTGTAATGTTGTAGTTTGTGACATAGCCGATACCCTTAGTGCCGAGATTATGGTGACGCTCGATTACGCAAACCTTTGAAAGTCTGTCGCCCTTTTTGGCGGTCACCTTTTTCGTAACGACACTTTCGGGCACAAGCTCAATAGCCGCAAACTCGCCTTCAGGCAAGTCGCGTGCAAAGAAGTCCGCCGTAATTTCGGGCAGGTGAACCGTGTTTATAACCTTAGATGTATCGACCTTAGCCGCCTCAAACAGCGGCCAGCCGTTTTCAGCGACAAGCACGCCATCCTTATAAACTTTTTCTATTCTGTTTAAATGTAAATCATCCGCAACAACAATATCCGCAGCATATGACGGAGCAATCGCGCCGTGATTTTTAATGCCGTACGTTTCGTAAGCGTTAAGCGTTGCCATAATAATCGTGTCAACTTCATTCATACCAAGTCTTTGCGCCTTACGTATGCAGTGGTCAATGCTGCCGCGGCGGATAATATCGCCGACAAAACGGTCGTCGGAGCAGAACATACAGCGGCGCAGCGTGTACGGCGTCACGCCGCCCAGGAGGCTTGCCATATCCTTTGAAAGCGTACCCTCGCGCAAAAGAATGCTCATACCCTTGCTTATCTTTTCAGTCATTTCCTCGATATTAGCGCACTCGTGGTCGGTCTTAATTCCGGCCGATACATATGCGTCAAGCTCATTGCCGCTAAGCAGCGGCGCGTGACCGTCAATAATATCGGAGCAGAGCTTGCCGAGCGTTTCGCTGTCCGCATTTATAATTCCGGGATAATTCATCATCTCGCCGATGCCGTAGAACTTATCAGCTATGCTTTGTGTAGTTTTCGCGTCAAGCACCGCGCCGGCGTGCTCAAACGGCGCTGCAGGCACGCAGGAGGGGAGCATAAGTTTTACGTCGAGCGGAATGTTTTCCGAAGCCGCGAGCATATAGTTAAGTCCGTCCTCACCGCAGACGTTCGTAATCTCGTGCGGATCGGCAATAACCGTTGTAATGCCGTGGGGAACAACCGCTCTCGCATATTCCTGCGGCGCTACCATACTCGACTCAATATGTATATGCGCGTCAACAAAAGAGGGCATAACGTATTTGTTTGTAATATCAACCTCGTTCTCGCCGCTGTAGCTGCCGACGCCGCATATAATGCCGTCCTTAATTGCAACATCGGCGCGTATAACCTGACCGGTGAACACATCAACCACGTTTCCGCCATTTAAAATAAGGTCTGCTTCCCCGCGTCCCATAGCCGCGTCTATATATTTTTTTACGTCCTTCATAAATATGTTGTCCTTTCGTTTGTACTATGGAATAATTATACTACAAAATACTACATATTTCAACAAAAAACTGACGTGGTTTTACACACGTCAGCTTGTAAACAATTTATGTAGTCAAAGCTACATAACGTCAAAGGCTTATTAAACCGAAACTTATTTGCAGCGCGTCATCAACGCTTCCCATAACGCTTCCGTCAATCCGGCCTATTTTCTCGCGTAACCTTCTTTTATCAATTGTCCTGATTTGTTCAAGCAATATAACTGAATCCTTATTAAGTCCGTAATCCCTTGCCGTTATTTCAATATGCGTCGGCATTTTCGCCTTGTTTATACGGCTTGTTATAGCCGCGGCAATTACGGTAGGGGAGTATTTATTGCCGACATCATTCTGGATTATGAGTACGGGACGTATTCCGCCCTGCTCACTTCCGACAACCGGACTTAAATCGGCGTAATAGATGTCTCCTCGTTTCACAATCAACTTTAATCACTCTCCGTCAAGCTGTCCTCGCATTTTTTTAGGCTTTCGTTATCGGACACGACACCCTCCTCTGCAATGGAGATGTTTATATCCGACATTTCTTTATAACCCTTTTCGAGAAGCTTCAAAAGCTCCTGCTTTTCCTTATTTGAGATGTGTGACAAAGCAACCATGCCCCCTTTTTATTCATCCACCGTGAAAAAAATTACATAAGGTAATTTAATACCTTCACCGCCTTTCCGTTCCTCGTATAAATCCTCGGTATGCGCTTACCTATAACGCAGGATACCTCGTAGTTGATGGTTTCAAGCCACTCTGCAAGGTCGTCTATTGTGACGCCCTCCCGGCCGAAAATGATTACCTCGTCACCTCTGTCTATATTATTTACATTAGTGACGTCAATCATACATTGATCCATACAAATTCTTCCGATAATCGGAACCTTTTCTCCGTTTACAAGCATTTTGCCGTGTTTGGCGAGCTTCCTAAGATACCCGTCCGCATAGCCTATCGGAACGGTGGCAATTTTTGTTATACCCTTTGTAATATACTCTCTGCCATAGCTTACCCCTCTGCCTTCCTCTACCTCTTTAATATGAGTTATGGTAGATTTCAGCGTCATAGCGGGGATAAGGTCAAGACGCGACTTATCCACCTCATCCGACGGATACATACCGTAGAGAATTACACCCGGACGCACCATATCAAGGTGCATTTCGGGGTACATCATAATTCCGGCGCTGTTGCAGATGTGCTTTATCGGAATATCCAACCCTTTAGCTTTTAACTTATTGCATACATCCGTAAAACGCTCAAACTGCATATGCGTGTACGACGTGTCATACTCGTCTGACGCGGCAAAGTGAGAGAATATACCCTCTATTTCAATATACGGAAGTCTTGAAATTTTCATAATCTCATCAACAATTTCCTCATTGTTGTCGCCTGCGAGGAAACCGATACGGCTCATTCCGGTGTCAATCTTGATATGAATTTTTGTGACCTTTTCCTTTCTTTCCGCTTCATAAGAGAGCGCCTTTGCAAATTCATATGTGAAAACGCTCGGCGTAATATCAAAGTTGATTAAATCCTCAACTGTTTCCTCACCGCTTGCGCCTAAAATAAGAATAGGCACCGTTACGCCGCGGCTACGAAGCTGCTTTCCCTCCTGCAAAACTGCAACAGCCAAACGGTCAGCGCCGTTTTCGAGAAGCGTTTTCGCAACCTCCAAAAAGCCGTGTCCGTACGCATCGGCCTTGACTACAGCCATAATCTGTGCGTCGGGGTTTGTAATTTTTCTGATTTCTCTTATATTATGAGCAATTGCGTCAAGATCAACCTCAGCCCAAGTTCTTTTATCCATTTAAACAAGCCTTCCTTCCAAAGCGGCAAAACAAAATTTTGACGCTTGTACAGTATAACATAATTTTTTTTAATTTTCTACAAGTAATATTTTCAAAGCGTCGGAAATATTTTCCATCACCTTTGTTGCAGTAACACTTTCCATTCCAAATTTTTCCATTGAAATATCGCCTGCCAGGCCGTGAATATAAACAGCCATTGCAGCCGCGGCAGTTTCGTTTATGCCCCTTGCCGCGAGCGACGCGGCAATTCCGGCAAGCACATCACCGCTGCCGCCGGTGGCGAGACCCTGGTTGCCTGTAATATTAATATATTGCTCACCGTCGGGAGCTGTTACAATTGTATGATGTCCTTTAAGTATAACAGTCGCGCCGTATTCCTCGGCAAATTCCTTTGAAACGCTCAAACGGTTTTCTTCGATATAATCCTTCTCAAGTCCCGTCAGCCTCGACATTTCAACAGCGTGGGGAGTAAAGATAAGCGGACATTCGCAATCCTTTACCGCGTCTATGACCTTGGCCGCCGCGTTTATACCGTCCGCGTCAATGATTACGGGCACTGTCGCATTTTTTAAAACATTCATAACAATCATCTGCGCGTCACGGCTTCTGCCAAGTCCGGGACCTATTAAAACAGCGTCGGCCCTTTCCATAGCTTCAAGTATGCGCTTTGAGGCTGAGCTTGAAATGTGACCGCTTATGCTGTCAACACTAAGCGTCATAACCTCGGTAGTTTTAGCCTCCATAGCCGGCGCGATACACTCCGGCAGTGCAAGCGTAACAAGTCCGCTGCCCGATATAACCGCCGACTGCGAGGAGAGATATGCCGCGCCGGAAAGTCCCTCGCTTCCGGCAATCACAAGCACCTTGCCGTAATCGCCCTTCTGCGAATTTTTCTCGCGCTTCGGGAAATTACTTCTCACAAAGGCTTTGTCCGTCACATTTATGCTTATGCCCTCTTCCTCGATTATATAATCGGGTATGGAAATATCCGCGACTGTTACCTCGCCGGTAAAATCGGCGGCGGGGAACAGCAGCATACCAACCTTATACGCCGCGAATGTAACGGTTTTATCCGCTTTTATACATATTCCGCAAACCTCGCCGCTGTCAGAGTTTATTCCGCTCGGCACGTCAACGCAGAGCGTATAGCGCGAATTTTCGTTAATTTCGTTTATAACGTCATAGCTAAGTCCGGTCACAGAGCCGTGTATGCCGGTGCCGTATATCGCGTCAATTATAATCTCGTTTGCGCGTACAATGTAGCGCAGGTTTTCCGTATCGGATATAATGTCAATATTTATATCCATCTTCTTTATAATGTCAAAGTTTATTTTCGCGTCGCCCTTAAACTCATTTCCGCACACCAAATACACGGAAACGATTGCTCCGGCGTTGTGAAGATGGCGTGCAATAGCAAAGCCGTCGCCGCCGTTGTTGCCCTTGCCGCAAAATATTGCGATACGCTTTTGTTTAAGGGAGCCAAAATCTTTTTTTAATTCATTCACGCAGGCGAGCGCGGCATTTTCCATAAGAATAATACTCGGTATACCGCCCTTTTCCGTTGCTGCCTTGTCAACCGCGCGCATCTGGGCTGCATAGCAGGCTTTCATAAAACATCACCTTATTCCAAAACAAATATCTTTCTCATATTATAACGCTTTGCCGAGGAAATCAGCTTATACGTAGGCTGAAACAAAAGTCTTGCTCTCTGTCCCTCGGAATCAAAGTCAACAAAGTAAATACCGCCCTTTGACTTATCGCCGACAGCGTCATACACTTTTGCGGGCGTGACGTTTTTGTATTCGGCGTTATGTTCATTGTCATCGACAGCGGCGCAGATTACGATTTCCTTGAAGTCAAGGCTCACAAAAGGCTTTCGGCCTTTTTTTGCAAGAACCTTGTCAATATCGAGCGCGCTGTTTGTCAAAATATACTCAAACTCAATTCTCTGCATATTCATAACAAGATATGCCCCGTACCACGCAAACGCAATAAGAACAAAACCGATACTGAATACGAATGACCCAAACGGCGTTCCTGCCAATGCGTAACCTAAACCTAAAATCAAATACAGAAGCAAGAGTGTGACAATTACGGCCGCTGCTATAATTCCGGCAATAATTGCTTTCTGTTTGCCATCGGTTTTTCTCTTTATCAAATACTCCAAATAAATATCTTCTAACATCTTTATGCCTCCATATTTTTTAACTTTTCAAAAAGATTTTTCAATGCGCGACCGCGATGGCTTACGCTGTTTTTCTCATCATCTGTACTTTCGGCAAACGTCTTTCCAAGCTCCGGCGAATAGAAAACGGGGTCGTATCCAAAGCCGCCCTCGCCGTGCGGCTCCTTTGTAATAGAACCGTCAACACTGCCCTCGGCTGTCACCTCGCGTCCGTCCTCGAATATAAAGGCAACGGACGTTACAAACCGTGCGTTTCTGTTTTCAGCTTCTCCGATTTCGGAAAGAAGCTTGTTTATTTTATCCTCGTCAGTCGCATTATCACCGGCATATCGTGCGCTTCTCACCCCCGGCGCGCCGTCTAAGGCGTCCACGCAAAGCCCGCTGTCATCGGCTAAAACGGGGTAGTCGCT
>JAFQYK010000010.1 GCA_017406485.1 Clostridia bacterium | reverse complement strand
TATTTTAAAGCTGTTGGAGAAAGAGGATATGTACGGCTACAAGATAACGCAGGAGCTTTTGAAGCGTTCGGGAAGCATTATAGATATGAAAGAGGGCACGCTCTATCCTATGCTGCATTCACTCGAAAAGGACGGCGCGGTAGAAGCATACTGGCTCGACAGTAATGAGGGCAGGCGCAGGAAATATTATAAAATCACCGATAAGGGGCGCGATATGCTCGGCAAAAAAACAAAGGAATGGAATGTGTTCGCAAAAGCTATAAGCAGTATTTTAGAGGGAGATGAAAGCTATGGATATATATGATTATTTCGATGCGATATGCAGCGAGGTAAAATATAAGTCTGTGCACAAGGAGCTGAAAAACGAGCTTCGCTCACACATAGAGGACAGCGCGGCTGAAAGTATAAAGCAGGGCATGAGCTATTCCGCCGCAATTTCCGAAGCGGTAGGGCGTATGGGAAATCCAAAGGAAATAGGCAAAACCTTTGACAGGCTTTACCGTATGCCGTTTAACAGCAAATGGGGCTTTATAATCTGGGGCGCGCTTGTTATAATTATAATTTATCTCGGTTATCCGCTGATATACAAGCTCGGTGACGGCACTATAGGTATACTGAG
Organism: Clostridia bacterium; assembly: GCA_017406485.1. Lineage (GTDB taxonomy): Bacteria > Bacillota > Clostridia > UBA1381 > UBA1381 > Hominilimicola. The sequence continues at coordinate 4,599 of JAFQYK010000010.1, read as the reverse complement.
ATTTAACAATATTTTTATAGGTATAATACTTTTCGCCTTTTTCCTTATAAATATGCTGTTTCTAAAGCGCGGCACAAAAATTATCACGCTACGTGATATGGCACAAATTGCGTTGGGATATTTTATAGGCTGGTTTATCACAGTGCCTGCACTTATCCACATAGCAAATTTATACACTCCAATGCATTATGCGTGGGTAAGTGATGTTCCGCTGCCCGTGGCTGCGCCGTATCTACCGCTATTGCCGAAGAATTTTAGCGTGTTCGGTGTTGAATACTTTGCGCTTTGGTTTCCGTTGATGACATATATGCTGTCTGCGACAAGCCGGAAAAAATTCAAGCTGACATTTCCGCTGTACACCTTCAGACTTTATGACGGCAAAATGCTTGAGGATTTTAATGCATATGCCGATGGTGTTGACGAGAACGGCAACAAGATAACAAACGCCTTTCTGCCGATGTTCGGTCTGGAACGCGACAAATACGGTGAAAGAAAAAAGCATATAGATTCTGAGGATAGGGAAATGTATTGATAAAACAATTGACAATTCGCTTATGATATGTTATTATAAGAACAAGAAAAGGACTGACTCTGTCAGTTCCGCTATGTTTAGATTGTAGAAAAGATTTTCTACCCGTAATCACTTGTTATCCTACTAACAAGTGATTATTTTTTATCTATCCATATACATAGCGCCAAAACCATAACCAAAAAACAGCGTTTCAACAGGTCAACTTCCATAAAACAGTAAAGTATTAAACTTATGGTTGTCTGTCAAAGCGGATTGAGAAACGGCGGATAGTGGTATTTTGAGAATATCGCTGTCCGCTTTTTCTATGACTGTATCATGGGCATTTAGGCTGTCGAAAGTCGCATAAAATCAAGTGTTGCGGAGTGCAAAAGTCAGAGGGCTTGTGTAGTTACAAGGCTTACCGTCTATTTTCGGTTCTAAATGTCCATTACTGTCACGGCGTAGAGTATAAAATATGCCATTCAGAACGGCATAAACCGACCTAAAAGTCTTTGAGTGCAACAACCCCATATCCCGATATGGAGAACCCCCAAAATTGCAGTTTAATGCGTGACAAAATTTTATGCTTTGATAGTGGAACAGAACAACAAAACCAGCCGCATAAAATCAAGCGTTAAAGTCCACAAATTTAGCAAGGCTATATGTTTATATTAACATCTCGATAAATCAAGGTTTTCTGTTCCACTGAAAAATAATAGAGTATGCCTATTTTAAAGCATACCCTATTACTTATATTACCTATATATAACCATACAATCACATTTTTTGATACTTTATATTTTACCATACAGACGATACAAAACAACCGCCGCGTCAGCGCGGGTCATATCATCGTCTATGTTTATAAGGTCTGTTTCGGAAATTAATTTTTCTTTCAATGCAAGTGAAATATCATCAGTTGCCCAATAGGGGAGTTCAGAATTTTTAATTTCCTCTGTTTCTTCTGTAACATTTCCCTCATTTCTGAGTGTTCTTGCAGCAAGCGATATAAGCTGAACCTTTGAAATTGTTTCATCACCGCGGAAGGTATTATCTTCAAAACCTGCAACAATATTATATTTCTTGCTTGCACCTGCCGTATTATAATACCAATCGTCAGCCGTTACATCTGTAAAGCTACTGCTCGTATACTCGTTGTTCTTTGCTGTCATACGAAGAAGCAGTGCTGCAATTTCAGCGCGAGTTATTGGCTTGTCGGGTGAAAACTCCGTTTCACTTGTACCGCTTATAATGTTTGCTTTTGTGAGTGAGTTTATCGACTCTTGTACATTTTCGGATTTGCCCGATATGTCTGTAAAGTCTTTCTTCACTTTAACAGGAGACTCCACCGATATTTTTACATCGTCCATTATTTTGTTTGCTTTTATTTCGGCTAAATGATCTTTATCGCCATCTGTCACATCAAACTCAAATAGCTCTCCCTCATTTGTAAGTATCAGTGTTGAGTGGCTATCTGAATATTTCCATTCACTTATACTGTTTACATTATCAAATATTTTCTTCGGTAAGTTATGCAAGCTTACGCCGTCTATATTAGTTAGGGTATATCCTTCATTGCTATCCTCGCTGTCGCCATAAATCCAAAGTGTGCCGTCCTGCTTTAACACAAGATTAAATCCCCAATGCGAACATACGCTTTTTACATTATCGGTATATTTAACAGGCGCGTACAACATGGACTTCTTGTCTATTCCCACGCCGTTACCATAGTTACAACCCCAGCGGTACAAAGTGCCGTTTTCATCAATGGCAAAGGTTGAAGTTTCTCCGGTGTATATCTTGCTTATTCCGTCCATAATCCTTAATGGTTTGAGGGAGTATTCTATGTCTTTTTCTACACCAAGTACCCCATATTCATTCGTTCCGGCAGTCCATACGCTCCCGTCCGTTTTAAGTATTACCGTGTGACTATATCCGTTTGCAGCGTCCTGAACATTATACATTATCTTTACAGGATTGTCATATCTTTCTATTTCCTCACCTGTTGCCATTTCGCCCATAACATTTGAACCGATACCCCATAAGGAATTATCGTTCTTTTTAAATGTTATGGCAGTAGAGCCAACAGAAACGCTATCTGTATTTTCTATAATCTTGACAGGTGCCTCATCACTGTCATTTTTACATTTCCAAACCGTGCCGTCTTTTCCGATAACATAGTCCATTTGAACGCTTTGGATATTATCAAGCAACTTATGGAGATTTTGAACCTCTCCATTTTCGTCTTTATCCCAAACCCATAAGCTATCATCATTTTTTATCGCATAATACTTCTCACTTACGCTTATTGTATTGCTTTGTGCATAAATATTGTTTGAAGATAGTAATAGTACAGATAATAATAAAAATATGATTTTTTTCATTGATAAACCTCCCCGTTATGTATAGAATTATTTTCAGAATGTACAACCTTGCAAAACTCTGTAAATAATTGAAATGGCCTGTTCCTTTGTACAATAGTCCTTCGGAATAAAATAATTATTATCATATCCGCTGACGAAACCCGACTTTTGCATTTTATATACGGAGCTATTAGCCCAATCAGATATTTCTTCATCATCATTGAATTTATCAGCGCCAATTTCATTATCGGCTACCCTGTAACGCTCATAATTATCATACAATTCAAACATTCTGTCGAAAACAGCGCATATTTGCTCCCGCGTCAAATAGCTGTCGGGGTCAAAATCACCGTTGCCAACCCCTTGCATAAGACCAACTGCAGAAACATATTTAACATCATCACTCATTATCGGAATATCATTATAGCTGATATTTTCCGCAATGTCGGATAATCCCAACTCTGACACCTTGTTTTCAAGTACAGTATATCCATACTGATTTTTATAATAATCTTCAATATTGCGTTTAGGTATTTTGTTCAGAAGATGAGCTATAAGATTACAAAATTCCAAGCGTGTTATAGGCGCTGTATAATTTGACGCTTGTTCATAAGTGTAAAGCCCTTCAAGCGCCGCAAGCTGCAAGGTATATTCCGCCCAATCACTGCTGCCGTTTGTATTCAAACAGTCGGGAAGATAAAACATTGTTTGCCACACACCGTCATAGCCGTTGAAAAGGTTATCGTCCTGTGTGCCCTCATAATCTCCAAACGGTTTTGCAATCGGCTTATATTTATCATATATGTATTTGCCTATTTCTGTTATACGCTCTTGTCCTTCATCGTGAGGGCGATACCATATAAAATAACTTGATACAGGTTTAGGATAATCTTCTCCGTATTCACTGTTCTTTCTTCCGAAGCTTCCATACATAACATCGCCGTTCTGACCTCCGCCGAAAAAGAGTGCTGTCATTTTTGTGTTATTCCAAGTCCATCTTTCATTGGGTAGTTTCTCACTCAATCCGATGAAAAAATATTCGTCTGTATTTTGTTCGTCGTAACAGCTCGGAAACATTGTATCGTTATATGGAGCTTCAATTCTCTCGCCGTCTATTTCCTTATATGCGTCCAGAACAAGCTGTAAATCTTCATCATCAAGATTGGCGGCTATCGGATTGTACGTTTCAGAAAATAAAATCATTCCATATCCTATATTGTATATGTCAGTGGAAATAGACTCACGGATAACCTCGCTGAACGGCTTATATTTTGTCAAAGCTCCATTTTCGGCTGTTGCCGATATACTAAGTGTCAATAATGTTGAGATAAGAATTATTGTAAACGATTTCTTGAACATAGCCACTACTCCTAACAAGGGAAATATCTGAAATTATTTTATCATAATAATGATTATTTTGGAAAACAATTATATATTTATAAGGTGTAAGATTTGGCAGTTTCAGAATAAATACGTATCTTTGCACCTAATTTTAAAAGGATTGAAACAAAAGAAAGATTTAGAAATGAAACCAACAGCAATTTTGCTTCTGCACTGTCCTGATCAGCAAGGCATTATATCAGAAGTAACTAGATTTATTACGGATAACAAAGGTAACATTGTATACCTTGACCAGTACGTGGACAAACAAGACGGAATGTTCTTCATGCGAATTGAATGGGAACTGGACGGATTCTTGATCCCACGCGATAAGCTTTATGACTA
>JAFQYK010000009.1 GCA_017406485.1 Clostridia bacterium | reverse complement strand
TTTGAAAATGTACATATTTAAAACTTCCTTTTAACTTCCTTAACTAATCCGAATACCCGAATTCTTGTAACATCCGCACCCTCAAACCGTCTTGGGGGATACATCGGGTTTATGGACTGAAGCTCAATAAAATCATCACCGTAAACAACTTTTTTTATAACACCGTCCTCGCCGTCCACAATGACAACTGCCAGTGAGCCGCTGTCAACGCTTGTCTGACATCTCACCAGCACAAGGTCATTCTCCATAAGCATAGGATACATACTGTCGCCTACTACCTTTAAAAACGCGTACTGCTCACCGCCGCGTATGTCGGATTTTAACACTGTTTCATAATCCACTATGTTATTCTCCGCAAAGCAGCTTATTCCGGCTGCAACGCGGCCTACAACAGGTATCTTAACAAATTCATTCTCATCGACAGGCTCTATGTTTGACGGCAGATTATCCCAGCCGAGTATGTATTCCGGCGTGGTGTCCAAAATCTGCGCCAGCTTTATAAGCGACTCCTTCTTTATATTTGTGACTGTGCCTTTTTCGTATTTTTGTATCGCAGCCTTCTGTACGCCGATTTTAGCGCCCAGCTCCTCCTGCGTGAGCTTATGCTCCTTGCGAAGCTGCTTTATCCTTTCGCCAGTGGTCATTTTAATCAGCCATCCTTTCACTTCGTTCAAGGACAAATAGGATGCGAAAGAACTTCGTTCTTTCACACTAATCACCCTTTCTTTATACCTTATAGTAATAGTATCATAAAAATATACCATTGTCAACAGCAAAGTATCTGAAAAATATGTAAAATTTAGTATAAGATATATAAAATATCGCTAAAAGATATTTAACTGTTGACAAAAGTATCTTTTTATGGTATAATATGGCATATAAAACAGGGAAGGCGAGAGACCTTCCAATAATTTTTAAATAAAAGTATCTTTACAAGATAGAAAGGAGATTAAAATGATTTATTCAAATGATGACCCTATGGCGCTTTACGCGATGGAGGCGGAGCGTACAGGTAATTACGGCAGCGACTATTATGGTGACGAAGGCATATACACCCCGCGCTGTCCGGTATGCGGCGCGTGCGAGCCGGAGTATTTCTATATGAATGACGACGAGGAATGTCTTGGCTGCACAGAGTGCGTTTACAGAACAGAGGAACTGTTTTAGAAAGGAGAAAATATGTCAATAGCAGAAAAGAAAGAGATTTTAGAATTTTTTACCCTTACAATGCGCGGCGAGAACCTTGATACCATAACAGGCAATATGTTCAAGGCGGCGGAAAATCTCGGCAAATATTACGGGCTTTTCAAGGGTGAGGGCTCAGGTGAGGGCGGAGATGTGATAATCGTTGACGACATCGGCAGAAACACAAAGAACACATCTCAGTAACCTGATTGCTCCATCGTTTTGTGACGTCCACCGCGAGTGTGAAAACTATACGCATTTCTGGCTTTCGGGCGGACGCGGAAGCGGTAAATCGAGCTTTATAAGTATAGAAATTATTTTCGGCATAATGGAAAACCCAAATGCAAACGGCGTTGTTTTACGCAAGGTCGGAGAAACGATACGCGACAGTGTTTTCGCACAGCTTGAATGGGCGATAGAGATGCTGGGCGTGGGCGACAAATGGGAGATAAAGAGAAGTGTGCCGGAGATGGTTTTCAAAAAAACGGGACAGAAAATTCTGTTCCGCGGCGGAGACAATCCGCAGAAAATAAAATCCATTAAGGTCTCAAAGGGCTACATAAGGTATATCTGGTATGAGGAAGCGGACGAGTTTCACGGAATGAAGGAAATCCGTAACATAAATCAATCCCTGATGCGCGGCGGCGCAGATTTTACGGTTTTCTACTCCTACAATCCTCCCCAAAACCGCCGGAGCTGGGTTAACCGTGAAACGCGCGCAGAGCGCGACGATACGTACACGCTCAAAACCGACTACCGTGGTATGCCGCGCGAATGGCTGGGTGAGCAATTTTTTTTGGAGGCTGAGTATCTGGAAAAGAGCCACCCTGAGAATTACAGACACGAATATTTAGGCGAGCCGACAGGAACGGGCGGAGAGGTTTTTAGAAACTTAGAGCTTAAAAGCCTGACGGACGCGGAGGTAAAGACCTTTGATAATATCCGCTGCGGCGTTGATTTTGGCTTCGCGCTTGACCCGTTTGTTTACATTGTGTGCTTTCTTCATAACAACAGGCTGTATATCTTTGATGAGATATACGCAAAGGGCATTGCGAACGGTGAAGCGGCGGAGCGGATTTATGAAAAGGGCTACCCGGATAAAATGATTGTCTGTGACAGCGCAGAGCCTAAGAGTATAAATGATTTGCGGCAGTATGGGCTTCGGGTACGCGGAGCGAAAAAAGGGCCGGACAGTATAAGCCACGGCATAAAGTTCCTGCAAAGCCTTGAGAAAATCGTGATTGACCGCGCGCGAAGTCCGAACGCGGCGCGGGAGTTTTCGGAGTATGAGCTCGACCGTGATAAAGACGGCGAGTTTAAAAATACATACCCGGACCGTGACAATCACACGATTGACGCGGTGCGATACGCCTTAGAGGACGACATAAGCTGTCGCAGAGCAAGAATTATCAAAAGAAAGGATTTAAACCTATGATTATTGACGAGGAAATTTTAAAGGGCGGTATTACCGATACAATTCTCGCGAAGCTCATAGCAAGACATCAGCTTTTTGGCGAGAGGTATCAGAAGCTTGGCGACTATTATCTCGGTAATCACGCTATCTGCTCGCGCCGCCGCGCAAGCGACAGAGCCGCCAACAATAAAATAGTCTGCAATCACGCAAAGTA
>JAFQYK010000096.1 GCA_017406485.1 Clostridia bacterium | reverse complement strand
TGTTGACAAATACTATCCCATGTTTGAGCCGTTTGGCATAAAGTACCCGAAAATCAGAATAAGGGAAATGAAAACGCGCTGGGGCTCGTGTATGCCGCACAAGGGCATAATTACGCTAAACAAGCTCCTTGCGGCGGTTCCCAAGGAGTGCGCGGAGTACGTTGTGGTACACGAATTCTGCCACTTTTTCGAGCAAAACCACTCAAAAAAGTTTTACGCGTGGGTGGAGCATTTCATGCCCGACTGGAAAGCGCGCAGAAATCGGCTTAAAGAGTTCGTTTTGTATTGACACTAAGGTGAAATTTTGTTATTATTAAATTGGAAATTTATTTGGAAAAATGTATAAAAACGGAGGTAGACGAAATGGCAAAACCAAAAGTGGCGCTCATAATGGGCAGTGACTCGGATTTTGAAAAATTAAAGGGCTGTGTATCAAAGCTTAAAGAATTTGATATAGAGGTTGACGCGAATGTAATATCCGCGCACCGCACCCCCGACAAGGCGGCGGAGTTTGCGAAGAATGCCGAAGCAAACGGAATTGAAGTAATCATCTGCGCGGCAGGTATGGCGGCGCATCTCGCCGGCGTTATCGCGGCGCATACGATAGTACCGGTTATCGGTATTCCGATTAAGTCAACGCTTGAAGGACTTGACGCGCTTTTGGCAACAGTTCAAATGCCCCCCGGAATACCCGTTGCGACGGTAGGTCTTGACAACGGTACAAACGCGGCGATTTTGGCGGCACAGATTTTGTCACTCAAATACGACTACCTCAAAACAGCGCTCAAGGACGCTAAACAGAAAATGGCAGACGGCGTTGAAAAGAAGAATGAGAAAATAAAGTCGGCAGTAGCCGAAATGTAACGGATTTAGCCTTCCCCTTGAGGGGAAGGTGGCATTTGCGAAGCAAATGACGGATGAGGTGTCTATGAGTAAAGAATACAATAAAAGACTTGTTAAATATTCACAGGAATTAAGAAAAAATATGACAAAAGAGGAACAACGTCTTTGGTATAATTATTTAAGATTTCTGCCGGTTGGAATAAACAGACAAAAAGTTATAGGGAATTATATTGTGGATTTCTACTGCGCCTCAGCCAAAATTGTAATTGAGATAGATGGCTCTCAGCATTATGAAGAAACAGGCATAGCAAAGGATATAGCACGGGACGAATATCTCGGGAAAAAGGGCATAAAGGTTTTAAGGTATTCAAACCGTGATATAAATACAAAATTTAATGTTGTGTGTCAGGATATATACAATCATATTATGACACCTCATCCGTCACCCCAAAGCGGAAACCGCTATGAGGTGACACCTTCCCCTCAAGGGGAAGGCAAAAAACAAGGAGAAAATATGCAATGAAAAAGAGGATTATCTCAATATCCATTATATCAGTATTGTGTATAATAGTTCTCAGTGCTATATTTTGGAGAGTGCCGTTTTACATAAAATTAAAAAATATTGATGTTCCGAAAAACTGTACGGAAATAGAAACAAGAGTAGAATTTACTGATGTTTATTGGTATCACATTATTGGAGAAAGGCTTGTTAAATATGATGGCGGTTATGAGGAACTGCAATCTTATGTAGAAGAAAACAATTCGGAAGATAAGCTTAGAAATATAAGTGTTAAGCCATTTTTTGTTGAAAAAGACGATTGCGCTATTTCTCCATATGATTATGCGGTAGATTTACCGGAACAATATAAATACATTGTAATAGAGTATTATAAAAAAATAGAATAAAGAAAGGAACAAAATTATGAACGAAATGCAATTAAAATACGGCTGCAACCCAAATCAAAAGCCGTCAAGAGTATTTATGGAAAACGGCGACCTGCCGTTTGAGGTGCTGTCGGGAAAGCCCGGCTATATTAACCTTTTGGACGCGCTAAACGGCTTCCAGCTTGTAAAGGAACTGAAGAAAGCGACAGGACTTCCGGCGGCAACGTCTTTTAAGCATGTATCACCGGCGGGCGCGGCGGTTGGCTTGCCTTTGAGCGATACACTCAAAAAGATTTATTTCACGGACGATGTAGAGCTCTCGCCGCTTGCAAACGCATACGCGCGCGCGCGCGGCGCGGACAGAATGTCATCGTTCGGCGACTTTATCGCGCTCAGTGACGAGTGCGACAAGGCGACCGCGCTTCTTATAAAGAAAGAGGTATCGGACGGCGTAATAGCTCCGGCTTACAGTGACGAGGCGCTTGAAATTTTAAAGGCAAAGAAGAACGGCAACTACAATATTATAAAAATCAACCCCGACTACAAACCGGCAGAAATCGAGCGCAAGCAGGTTTTCGGCGTAACGTTTGAGCAGGGCAGAAATGAGCTTGATATAAATGACGAGCTTTTATCAAATGTAGTTACCGACAACAAGACCCTAAGTGACGAAGCAAAGCGCGACCTTAAAATTGCGCTTATAACACTCAAATACACACAGTCAAACAGCGTATGCTATGTTAAGGACGGACAGGCTATCGGCATTGGCGCGGGTCAGCAGTCGAGAATACACTGCACGCGTATTGCGGGTAATAAGGCGGATATTTGGTGGCTTCGCCAGTCGCCGAAGGTGCTCGGCTTACAGTTCGTTGACGGCATAAAGAGAGCTGACCGCGACAACGCGATTGATGTTTATATCAGCGATGAGCACGATGACGTTTTAAAGGACGGCGCTTGGCAGAATATATTTAAGGTTAAGCCGGAGGTGTTCACAAAAGAGGAACAGAGAGAGTGGCTCGACAAGAACACAGACGTTGCACTTGGCTCTGATGCGTTCTTCCCGTTCGGCGATAACATAGAGCGCGCGAAGAAGTCGGGCGTTACGGTTATCGCGCAGCCCGGCGGTTCGATAAGAGATGACAATGTGATTGAAACGTGCAATAAATACAATATGGCAATGGCATTCACAGGCATTCGCCTATTCCACCACTAATCTGTGAAAAAAATAAACTGCGCATATCACCTGTTTTCAGAGCTTGAAGTACACGCGTACGACTGCGCTCTTCAAACAGGCAATCTGCTTGTTTCTTTTTCCCACAGCAAAATATTGAGTAAATATGTTAATCGGAGGTTTATTATGGCAGAAAACGCATACAAAAGCGCCGGTGTAGATGTTGAGGCAGGCTACGAATCGGTAAGACTTATAAAGGAAGATGTTAAAAAGACGGCAATCGAGGGAGTTATAGGCGGCATAGGCGGCTTCGGCGGTCTGTTCGAGGTACCCAAGGGCTACGAAAATCCCGTACTCGTTTCGGGTACTGACGGTGTCGGCACAAAGATACGTGTTGCTTTCCTTTTGGACAAGCATGACACAATCGGTCAGGACTGCGTTGCAATGTGCGTGAACGATATAGTTTGCTCGGGCGCAAAGCCGCTGTTTTTCCTTGACTATATTGCGATAGGAAAGAACATTCCCGAAAAGGTTGCAAGTATCGTAAAGGGCGTTGCGGACGGCTGTGTTTTGGCAGGCTGCGCGCTCGTAGGCGGTGAAACGGCTGAGCATCCGGGAATGATGCCCGAGGACGAGTATGATGTCGCAGGCTTCTCTGTCGGCGTTGTTGAAAAGAGCAAGATAACCGACGGCGACAAGGCGAAAAAAGGCGATGTGCTTATCGGTATCGCGTCAAGCGGTATTCACTCAAACGGCTATTCGCTCGTAAGAAAGGTTTTCGGTCTTAACGACGATAACGCGCTCGAAACGCTTAAAACCTATTCCGACGAGCTTGGCAAAACAATAGGCGAGGAGCTTTTAACGCCGACAAGAATTTATGTTAAGCCGCTTCTTAAACTTATAGACGAGGTAGGTATAAACACCGTTTC
>JAFQYK010000095.1 GCA_017406485.1 Clostridia bacterium | reverse complement strand
TCAAGAGCGTTGAAGTTTGTCTTAACGCTTGTACCCGGTGCAACACCAAAGAAGCCAGCCTCAGGGTTAATAGCATAAAGTCTGCCGTCCGGACCTATGTTGAGCCATGAAATATCGTCGCCGACTGTCCATACCTTGTAGCCCTGCTTCTTTAAATACTCCGGCGGAATAAGCATTGCGAGGTTTGTCTTACCGCAAGCTGACGGGAACGCAGCGCAGATATACTTAACCTCACCCTGCGGATTTTCAAGACCTAAGATAAGCATATGCTCAGCCATCCAGCCCTGATTTTTACCGAGGTATGAAGCTATACGGAGCGCAAAGCACTTCTTACCGAGAAGTACGTTACCGCCGTAAGCGGAGTTGATTGACCAGATTGTGTTGTCCTGCGGGAACTGAACGATGTATCTTTCCTCGGGATCAACATCCTTCTTTGCGTGCAGACACTTAATGAACTCTGCGTCAGCGTCATTGCCAAGCTGATCCATAACCGGCTTACCTATTCTTGTCATAATAGCCATATTCAAAACTACGTAGATGCTGTCTGTAAGCTCAATACCGATCTTTGAGAACGGTGAACCTACCGGACCCATTGAATAGGGGATAACATACATTGTTCTGCCCTTCATTGAGCCTGTGTAGAGAGCCGTGAGTTTTGCGTACATCTCATCGGGAGCCATCCAGTTGTTTATCGGGCCTGCCTCTACCTCTGTCGGTGTGCAGATAAACGTTCTGTCCTCAACACGTGCAACGTCGTTGGGAGCAGTTCTGTGATAAAGACAACCGGGGAGCTTTTCCTCGTTGAGCTTAATCATTTCGCCTGTTCTTACAGCTTCTGCGCGAAGTTCGTCAAGCTGTGCTTCGCTTCCGTCAATCCAAACGATTTCGCTGGGCTGGCACATATCTGCCATTTCCTGAAGCCAAGCAAGAACTGTTTTGTTTTCAGTCATTTCTATTCCTCCAATATTTTTAAATTTAATTGCTTAAATCGCAGTTACGTTGATTATACCATATTTATTCGCTTTTTTCAAAGTTTTTGACAGAAAAAAAGCAATATTGTGAAATTTAATTATAACCGGCTGAATTATTGTATAAAAAAATGTATATTATTTACATTTTACACAAAATATTGTGTTATGGCGTAATATGGTGAAGGTCGCGCGGAAAGAGCGTCGCCTGTCTTATATCGTCAAGACCTAAAAGCTGCATTACAAGCCGTTCGAGTCCGATTGCCGCGCCGCCGTGAGGAGGCATACCGCAGAGGAACATATCAAGGTATGGCGCGTATTGTGCTTCATCAATACCCATACGTTTTATTTTTACCGTAAGCTCGTCATAATCGTGCAAACGAAGCGAGCCGGAGGCAATTTCCTTTCCGTCAAAAATCAGGTCAAAGGTTTCTGTGAGCTTTGGGTTTCCCTTACTGCCCATTACATAAAACGGACGCTTCTTTTGCGGAAATTTTTCTATAAATATCAGACCTGTTTTGAATTTCTCCCTCGCCCACTTACAAATTTTTACCTCGTCTGTGGGGTCAAGGTCGGGTTGCTTTTTTGGTTTACATAAAATCTCCAGCGCCTCATTAAAGGTTATACAGGGAATTGTTTTTATTTCCGGCAGCGTTACGCCGAGGATTTGCAGCTCGTTTTGGTAATTTTTATTGAGGTATTTTATTGCGTGCTTTAAGAACGCTGTTATTACCGCCATAATTTCGTGCAAACCGGCTGCATACGCCATTTCAAAGTCAAGGCTTATAAATTCGTTAAGGTGGCGCGTTGAGTTGTGCTTATCAGCTCTGTATGCGCTCCCCACTTCAAAAACACGCTCAAAAAACGCAACTGCCGCCTGTTTGTAAAGCTGCGGACTTTGCGCAAGGTACGCTGTTTCTCCGAAGTATTTTAGCCTGAAGGCGTGCTTTTTGTCCTCCATATTAAGCGTTGTGAGCTTTGGGGTGTGTATTTCTGTGAAGCCGTTTTTCTGCATAAACGAAGAAAACGCTGTCGTGACGCCTTCGCATATCTTGAATGCGGCACGTTCTTCGGGATTGCGCAAGGCGGCAAATCTATGCTCCATACTCGTTTCGATTGAAACGCCGAGGTGGCTTGCAGATATATCAAACGGACATTCCGATTTAGGCTTTGACAGAATTTCAAAGTCTGTAAGCTCTATTTCAAAGCCGTATGGCGCGCGTTCCTCTTTTTTTACAGTTCCGGAAACCGATATATATGCGCCCTCGCAAAGCGCGGCAAAATCGCCCTTGCATTTGCCGGCGCGGTATACTGTTTGATACACATACCTGCCGGTGCGGAGCAGCACAAAATAAAAGCCGCCCGATTTTTTTATTTTATGCACGCAGGCGCAGAGGGTTATCTCTCTCCCCTCCGCCGTTATGATTTCCTCCGGCGTAAGAGTGTGCTTTAAATTTTTACCGTCTATTTTTTCCATTGCCGTTACCTCACTGCTTTAATTTTTCCGTCAGTAATTCCTTTACGATTTTCGGGTTTGCGCTGCCTCCGATTTCACGCATAACCTTTCCCATAAGGAAACCGAAAATCTTTTCGCTGCCGTTTTTGTAATCTGTTACCTGTTTTTCGTTTTCCGCAAGTATATTGTCGATTATCATTTCCGTTTCCGCACTGTTACTGCTCATTACAAAGCCACGCTCCCTTGCGATTTGTTCGGGGTTGCCGCCGCCTGTGAACATTATACCGACAATTTCTCTTGCGGCATTCTTTGAGATAATGCCGTCAGCCGCCATTTGCGCCGTTTTTGCAAGGTCTGGCGGGGTGAATTTTAAGTCTTTCATACCCGTTTCGCACTCGTTTAAGCAGCGTTTCAGCTCCACGAGCATAAGGTTTGAAATTTGCTTATAGTCAGGGTATTCTTTTACAGCCGCGTCGTAGAAATCGGAAAACAATCTGTCCTCGGTTATAAGACGCGCATCCTCTTGGGACAAGCCGTATGCTTCGGTATAGCGTCTTTGACGCTTATGCGGCAGTTCGGGCAGTTCGTTTTTTATATTTGCAATTTCCTCGTCTGTAAGAAAAACAGGCGGTATATCGGGTTCGGGGAAATATCGGTAATCGTGCGCTTCTTCCTTTGAGCGCATTGATACCGTTACCCCGCGCGTGTCGTCAAAGCGGCGCGTTTCCTGCACCACCTCTCCGCCGCCGCTCAGTATTTTTGACTGGCGGCTCGTTTCGTATTCTATCGCACGCGCTATCGCCTTTAGCGAGTTCAGATTTTTAATTTCGGCTCTTGTGCCGAATTCCGCCGCGCCCTCCGGCATAACGGAAATATTTACGTCAACCCTTATCGAACCCTGCTCCATACGCGCATCGCATACCTTGGCGTACTTTAGCCTGAGCGCAACCTGCCGTACAAAATCCGCCACTTCTTCCGCACTGCGAAAGTCCGGCCCGGTCACAATCTCGATAAGCGGCACGCCGCAGCGGTTGTAATCGGCAAACGACATTTTGCTTTCTTCATCGTGAACAAGCTTACCCGCGTCCTCCTCGATGTGTATGCGGTTTATGTGTATCGTTTTGCCGTTTTCGAGCGTTACGCTGCCGTTTTCACATATTGGCGTGAAAAACTGCGTTATCTGATACGCTTTCGGCAGGTCGGGGTAAAAGTAGTTTTTCCTGTCAAACGCGCTGTAATTGTTTATTTTGCAGTCAAGCGCAAGTCCGGCTTTTACAGCAAGGCGCACCGCGTTTTTGTTTAAAACCGGCAGCGTGCCGGGAAAACCAAGACAGCGCGGACATACGCGCGTGTTTTCC